>NZ_BMDZ01000001.1 GCF_014636235.1 Tistrella bauzanensis | reverse complement strand
AATCACCGCACAATCAAAGCACCGCACGCCCCTAAACCGGATCGAACCAGACCCTTGGGGTCAACTCCGACAGGCTGCTAGGACGAAACAGAACCGACCTGATGCGGATCAGCCCCGCGTGGCGCTGAGTGTCTTCACCTGATAGGCCCGCACCGTCCGCCGATCCGGCTCAGGTGCTGTCAGCGGCTCGGCACGCCGAAGCTCGCCGGCCAGGGCGCGGCGGCGCAGATCG
Source organism: Tistrella bauzanensis (assembly GCF_014636235.1). Lineage (NCBI taxonomy): Bacteria > Pseudomonadati > Pseudomonadota > Alphaproteobacteria > Geminicoccales > Geminicoccaceae > Tistrella > Tistrella bauzanensis. The sequence goes on along the minus strand of NZ_BMDZ01000001.1, from coordinate 264,985 downwards.
TCATAGCTGAGCGCGCCTTCACGGATCCAGCCCATCTCGGCCTCGCCCACCGCGCGCAGCGGTTTGGCCGGCACGCCCGCAACCATGGTGCGGTCCGCGACCTTCATGCCTGCCTTCACGAACGACATGGCGGCAACCACCGCGTAATCGCCAATCTCGGCATCGTCCATCACCACGGCATTCATGCCGACCAGGCTGTTGGCGCCCAGCTTGCAGCCATGCAGCACCGCGCCATGACCGGCCGCCGCCATCTCACCCACCACCACCTCGCCATCGGGGTAGGTGTGGACCACGACATTGTCCTGCAGATTGGCGCCGCGCCGCACGGTGATCCGGCCGCTGTCGCCGCGCAGCGAGGCGCCGGGGCCGATATAGACGTCAGGGCCGATGATCACGTCGCCGATCAGCACCGCGGTGTCATGGACATAGGCGGTGGGATCGACCACCGGCACCACGTCGTCGAAGGCATAGATGAAGGCCATGGGGAGCGTTTCCTCGTCATCAACGGTCATCGGCCCCGGTCGTTGGGGAAGGCGGCGCCTGGGGCTCGGAAGGTGGCGCCGATCATAGCGCGGAAGAGGCAGCAGCGGATATCGATCAGCCGCATTTCGCCTGCATAAAATTTGCGCTCTTGTATAAAATGATTATTTTTTGTGCATTACTCTGCCTAAAGTATGCAATGAGTATGCAAAATGCCCTGCCACTCCACATGCCCATTCTCATAAAATGTTAAGTATAACAATGCATTACCTACGAGTTCCGTGCTTGGCGCGGTTTGTGCAAAAGGATCTTCGCGGAGATGGCCGGGCTGTGCGGGACAGCGTCGGGCACGCGATATCTGGGGGACGCCATGCACCGTCGAGACTTTCTGAAATCGGCTTCCGTCGCGGCGCTGGCCGCCGGGGCCAGCATCACCCTGCCGGGCCTGTGGGGGGCAGCAAGGGCGCAGGGTCGCAGCAACACCCTGCTGATCGTCTCGGAAAGCGGGCCGAACAATCTGGATATCCACGGTGTCGGCACCAATGTGCCGGGCTATGAGGCGTCGTGGAACTGCTATGACCGGCTGATCAGCCATCAGATGAAGCTGCTGCCCAACGGCACCCCCTATTACGACCGCAACAGCTATCGCATGGAACTGGCGGAGAGCTTCACGGTCGATGACAAAAGCGCCACCTTCACGCTGCGCAAGGATGCCACGTTCCACGACGGTACCCCGGTAACCGCCCATGACGTGAAATGGTCGTTCGATCGCGCGGTGTCGGTGGGCGGCTTCCCGACCTTCCAGATGTCGGCCGGCAGCCTGCGCAAGCCCGAACAGTTCGTGGTGATCGACGACCACACCATCCGGGTCGACTTCATCGCGCCGGACCGGCTGACCATTCCCGATCTGGCGGTGGTGGTGCCGGCGATCTTCAATTCGAAACTGGTGCTGAAGCACGCCACCGCCGCCGATCCCTGGGGGCTGGACTACACCAAGCAGAACACCGCCGGCAGCGGCGCCTATAAGGTGGAGCGCTGGACACCGGGCACAGAGGTCGTCTATCGGCGCAATGACGACTGGAAGGGCGGCCCCCTGCCGGCGATCGAGCGGATCATCTGGCGGATCGTGCCCGATGCCGGCAACCGCCGGGCATTGCTGGAACGCGGCGATGCCGACATCTCGTATGACCTGCCGAACAAGGACTTCGTGGCGCTGCGCGATGCCGGCAAGCTGACCATCATCTCCACGCCCTATTCCAATGGCATACAGTATATCGGCATGAATGTGACCGTGCCGCCCTTCGACAACCCGCTGGTCCGCAAGGCGGTCGCCTGCGCCATTCCGTATCAGAAGATCATCGATGCGGTGATGTTCGGGCTGGCGAAGCCGATGTTCGGCGCCCCCGCCGATGCACCCACCGAGGTCGCCTGGCCGCAGCCGCACAAATACACCACCGATATGGCCCGCGCGAAGGCGCTGCTGACCGAAGCCGGCTTCCCCGACGGCTTCGAGACGACGCTGTCGTTCGATCTGGGTTTTGCGGCCGTCAACGAGCCGATCTGCGTTCTGGTTCAGGAAAGTCTGGCGCAGATCGGCATCCGCACCACGATCAACAAGATCCCCGGCGCCAACTGGCGCACGGAACTGTCGAAGAAGCAGATGCCGCTCTACACCAATGTATTTTCGGGCTGGCTCGACTATCCGGAATACTTCTTCTACTGGTGCTATCACGGCCAGAACGCCCTGTTCAACACCATGAGCTATCAGTCGCCCCAGATGGATGCGCTGATCGATGCCGCCCGTACCGCTGCCGCGACCGGCGACACCGCCACCTATGACGCCAGCGTCAGGGGCTTCGTCGATCTCGCCTTTGAAGACATGCCGCGCATCCCGCTCTACCAGCCTTATGTGAATGTGGCGATGCAGCGCAATGTCAGTGGCTATGAGTACTGGTTCCACCGCCGGCTGGACTATCGCACGCTGGTCAAGGGCGCCTGATCCCGCAGCCGCCGCCCCCCGATCGACTGCCCCCGCACCCTTCCCACCCCGCCGCCCTTACTCTCTCCCCCCGCGAGACGCCGCCTTCGGGAGACCGCGCATGCTGCGCCATGTCGGACGTCGCCTTGCCACCGCCCTGCCCAGCCTGATCGGGGTGATCATCACCGCCTTCCTGCTCACCCGCGTGCTGCCGGGCGATCCGGCGGCCTATTTCGCCGGCCCCGCCGCCACCGAACAGGCCATCGCCGAGATCCGCACCCAGTTGGGCCTGGACCGGCCGGTTCACGAGCAGTTCATCGCCTATGTCAGCGATCTGGCGCAGGGCAATCTCGGCACCTCGCTGACCACCGGCCAGCCGGTGACCCAGGATATCATCGCCCGCCTGCCGGCCTCGGCCGAACTGACCCTGACCGGGTTGCTGGCCGCGGTGCTGATCGCGGTGCCGCTGGGCATCGCCGCCGCGGTCCGCCAGGGATCCTGGATCGACCATCTGAGCCGGATCCTCGCCACATCGGGGGTCTCGCTGCCGGTGTTCTTCACCGGGCTGCTGCTGGTCTATGTGTTCTATTACCAGACCGGCATCGCGCCCGCGCCGCTGGGGCGGCTGGACATCTTCTTCTCCCCGCCACCACAGGTCACCGGCTTCTATCTGATCGACAGCCTGATCGCCGGCGATATCGAAACCTTCCGCTCGGCCGCGGCCCAGATCTTCCTGCCCGCCACCACGCTCGCGATCTTCTCGCTGGCGCCGATCACCCGCATGACCCGCGCCTCGATGCTGTCGGTGCTGGCGTCGGATTTCGTCCGCACCGCCCGCGCCAACGGCCTCAGCACCTGGCGGGTGATCGTGGTCTATGCCTTCCGCAACGCCATGCTGCCGGTGATCACCACGCTGGGCATGGTGTTCTCGTTTCTGCTGGGGGCGAATGTGCTGGTGGAAAAGGTCTTCGCCTGGCCCGGTATCGGCTCCTATGCGGTCGAGGCGCTGATCGCCTCGGATTTCGCACCGGTTCAGGGCTTCGTGCTGGCGATGGCGGCCTTGTATGTGCTGCTCAACCTGCTGATCGACCTCGCCTATGGCGTGATCGACCCCCGCGTCCAGATGGAGGGCTGACCGATGGCCGAGATTGCAAGCCCGCCAGCGCTGCCGGCGCGCAATGGATCACTCGTCGCCCATGCCCGCCATGTCTTCACCGAGAACCCGGTCACCGGCATCGCCTTCCTGATGTTCGTGGCCCTGGTGCTGGTCGCGATCTTCGGGCCGCTGCTGGTGCCCCATGATCCGCTGGCCAGCGACACCGCGGCGGCACTCAGCCCACCCAGCGCCGCCCATTGGTTCGGCACCGACCAATTGGGCCGCGACATCTTCTCACGCGTCGTGGTGGCAACCCGGCTGGATCTGACGATCGCGATCGCGTCGGTGGCACTGGTCTTCGCGGCCGGCGGGCTCGCCGGGGTCGCGGCCGGCTATTTCGGCGGCTGGATCGACATCGTGGTCGGCCGCATCGGCGACACGATCATGGCCTTTCCGCTGTTCGTGCTGGCCATGGGCATCGTCGCGGCCTTGGGCAACACCATCACCAACATCGTCATCGCCACGGCGATCATCAACTTTCCGCTCTATGCCCGCGTTGCGCGATCCGAAGCCAATATCCGCCGCAATGCCGGTTTCGTGCAGGCGGCACGGCTGTCGGGCAACAGCGAGGCGCGGATCGTGCTGGGCCAGATCCTGCCCAATATCATGCCGATCATGATGGTGCAGATGTCGCTGACCATGGGCTACGCCATCCTGAACGCCGCCGGGCTGTCGTTCATCGGGCTGGGTGTGCGGCCGCCCACGGCCGAATGGGGCATCATGGTCGCGGAAGGCGCGTCGTTCATCGTGTCGGGTGAATGGTGGATCGCGCTGTTTCCGGGGCTTGCCCTGATGCTGGCCGTGTTCTGCTTCAATCTTCTGGGCGACGGTCTGCGCGACCTGATCGACCCGCAGCGCCGCACCTGACGGGGGATGGCTGTCATGACCGCAGACACAACCACGACCACGACCACCAGCCAGCCCGCCATCGCCGCCGCGCCGGACCAGAACCCGCCCCTGCTCGACATCCGCGGGCTGACGGTGGAATTCGCCACCCGCAACGGCACCGTCCAGGCGGTGACGTCGATCGACATCAGCGTCGCCAGGGGCGAGACCATCGGCATCGTCGGCGAAAGCGGGTCCGGCAAGTCGGTCACCTCCTATGCGGTGATGCGCATTCTGGACCGGGCCGGGCGGATCGCCGACGGCGCGGTCAGCTTCGGCGGCATCGACCTGCGTGCGGCACCTGAAAGCGTGGTCCGCGAGCTGCGCGGCCGCGAGATGTCGATGATCTTCCAGAACCCGCGCGCGGCGCTGAACCCGATCCGTCCGATCGGCCGGCAGATCGAAGACGTTCTGCTGGAACATCTTCAGGCCGATCGCAATAATGCTCGCGCCCGGGCCATCGACGCCCTGCGCAAGGTGCGCATCGGCGATCCTGAGCGGCGCTATCATGCCTATCCGTTCGAATTGTCGGGCGGCATGTGCCAGCGGGTGGTGATCGCCATGGCCATCGCCTGCCAGCCGCAATTGCTGATCGCCGACGAGCCCACCACCGGCCTCGACGTCACCACCCAGAAGACCGTGATGGACCTGATCGTCGACCTGACCCGGGAACGCGGCATGTCGACCATCCTGATCACCCATGACCTGGGCCTTGCCGCCGCCTATTGCGACCGGGTGGTGGTGATGGAGAAGGGCCGGGTGGTGGAAACCGCCAGCGCAGCAACGATCTTCTCGAAACCCACCCACCCTTACACCCGCAAGCTGATGCGCGCGACGCCACGGCCCGGCGGCAGCTTGCGGGCCCTACTGCCTGAAGGTACCGGCAAGGCCGATGAGACCATGCGCAGTAGCCAGCCGCCCGGCGATGATCTGATGGTGGTGCGCGATCTGGTAAAGGCCTATCCGCGCAAGGGCGGGTCGTCGGATATGGTTCGCCGGCTGTTGCGACGCGACGCCATCCCGCAAGATACCAGCCCGTTCCGGGCGGTCGACGGCATCTCGTTCACGGTCGGGCGCGGCGAGACGCTGGGGCTGGTGGGGGAAAGCGGCTGCGGCAAATCCACCACATCGATGATGATCACCCGGCTTGCCGACATCACATCGGGCAGCATCATCTTCGACGGCACCGACATCGGCGCCATCCCGGCAACCCGCTTCGCCCGCATGGATCTGCGCCGCCGCATTCAGATGGTGTTCCAGGATCCGACCGACAGCCTCAACCCCCGCTATACGGCGGCGCGCGCGATCATGGACCCGCTGCTCCGGCTGGGCCCGCCGCAGCCGGCCGCAGCATTGCGGGCGCGCTGCGCCGAACTCGCCGATCTGGTCGGCCTGCCGGTGCATCTGCTGGACCGCTTTCCCCACCAGCTCTCAGGCGGCCAGAAGGCGCGGGTCGGCATCGCGCGGGCGATCGCGCTCAACCCCGATCTGGTCATTCTGGATGAACCGACCGCGGCGCTCGACGTTTCGGTGCAGGCCGTGGTGCTCAATCTGTTGCAGGATCTCAAACAGCGGCTGAGCATGAGCTATATCTTCGTCAGCCACGACCTGAACGTGGTACGGCTGCTGTGCGACCGGGTGATCGTGATGCGCGGCGGCCGGATCGTCGAACAGGGGCCGACCGATAGCGTGCTGAACACCCCGACCAGCGACTATACCCGCGAGCTGCTGTCTGCCATTCCCCATCCGCCACACTGATATCTCACGCCGCCCCCGCATCGCCACAACCGCCCACTGGACCGACATGACCGATCCTCTTGCGTTCGCAGCCCCGGCCCCCAAACGCCCTTTGCCCCGCACCCGCACCGAGGCCCTGCGCCAGCAACTCGCCGACGAGATCGTCTCCGGCGCGTTGGAGCCCGGCACGCCGCTGGACGAGAACGAGCTGGCCCGGCGGTTCGGCGTCTCACGCACGCCGGTGCGTGAGGCCATCCGGCAGCTTGCGGCATCGGGGCTGGTGATGTCGCGGGCGCATCGCGGCGCGGTGGTGGCCCTGCCCACCCCGCGCGAGCTGGACGACATGTTTCGCGCCATGGCCGAGCTGGAGGCGCTGTGCGCCGGCCTCTGCGCCATCGAGATGACGCCCGAGGACCGGCGGCAGTTGCAGGCGCTTCATGAGCGCATGGGCCAGATGATGCGCGACGGCCTGCGCGACCAGTATGCCGCCGCCAATGACGTCTTCCACGGGCTGATCTATACCGGCACCGGCAACAGCTATCTGGCCGAGATGGCGCTGGCGACCCGGGTGCGGGTGTCCCCCTTCCGCCGCGCCCAGTTCCGCGCCCGCGGCCGTCTGGCCCAGTCGAACCGCGAGCATGAAGCGGTGGTCCAGGCGATCATGCGCGGCGACCGCCAGACCGCGACCGATCTGATGCGCGACCACATCATGATCGTGAAGGATGCCTATGCCAGCGTGTCGCTGCGCGACTGATCCCGCAATCGCGTCCAATACGCAAGGCCCCTGACTGCGCCATACTGTGGAAGAAGCCGGGCGTGGAGAGGTGCAGCGATGGCGAAACACGATCCACGCAATCAGGCAATCTATCGCACCGACCGGCAGATCGCCGGTGTGGGCCTGCTGACCGCCGCCTTCAGCACCCTGGTCTTCGCCCCCCATGTCCACGAGGAACTGGTGATCGCGATCACCGAACAGGGGGCCGGGCGCTGCGTCACCCGCGGGCTCTCGTCTGTCGGCACGCCACAGACGGTGATGGTGTTCAACCCCGGTGAACCACATGAAGGCGGCGTTGCCGGCGCTCAAGGCTGGCATTATCGCAGCCTGTATGTCGGTGCCGGGCTGCTGGATCTGGCCCGGGACCGGTTGTTCGACCGCCGCATCGCCCTGCCCTATTTCCGCGACAGCGTGGTCACTGATCCGGATCTGGCGGCGCTGGTGGTACGGGCCCATCAGGCGCTGGAACTGCGCGAGACGCGGCTGATCCGCGAAACGCTGTTGCTGGGTGCGCTGGCCGGACTGTTCAGCCGCCATGGCAATCCGGCACCACCGCAGGCCCGGCCGGGACGCGAGCGGCGGCCGATACGGAAGGTGGTATCCCTGATGCGCGACGCCCCGGCCCATGACTGGTCGCTGGCCGAACTGGCAGACACTGCCGGGATGAGCCCGTTTCATTTCTGCCGGGCCTTCCGCAGGGAAACCGGCCTGACACCGCATCTGTATCTGACCCAGATCCGCCTGAACCTGGCCCGCGACGCGCTGGCGCGCGGTGCAGGCCTCGCGGATGCCGCCCTCGCCGCCGGCTTTTACGATCAGAGCCATCTGACCCGCCATTTCAAGCGCAGCTATGGCATCACCCCCGGCCGCTATGTCGCGGGCCTTGGCTGAGCGACGCCAGGATCCTCCAATACGACCGGCACCGGCAGGCATCATGCTCGGCACACGATCCCGCAGCCGGAGGCCGCCGTTCATGTCAATCCCATCCGCGTCGACACCACCTGAGATGCCCGTCATCCTGATCTCGGGCGCCACCTCGGGCATCGGCCAGGCCACCGCCCTCGCCTTCGCGCGCCAGGGAGCACGCCTGATGCTGGGCGGCCGCGATGCCGCGCGTGGGCAGTCGGTGCTTCGTGCCTGCCGCGACGCTGGCGCCGAGGCCGCATTCATCGCGGGGGATCTGGCCGAGCCCGGCGCCGCCGGTGTCCTGGTCGACGCCGCGATCGACCGCTTCGGCCGCCTCGACATCGCCTTCAACAATGCCGCGATCCAGGAACCGCGCGCCCTGCTCGCCGACCAGCCCGCAGAGATGCTGGCCCGGGTGGTGGCGACCAACCTGCTCGGTCTGGTCGAGGCGATGCAGGCGCAGATCCGGGCTATGCTGCCCCGGGGCGGCGTCATCATCAACAACGCCTCGGCCAGCGGCGTGCGCAATGCCTATCCGGGGGTGGCGGTCTATTCGGCATCCAAGGCGGCGGTGATCTCGCTGACGCGCTCGGCGGCGATGGAATACGGGCCGCAGGGCATACGGATCAATGCGATCTCGCCCGGACGGGTGGAAACGCCGATGCTGATGGGGCCGATCATGAGGGGATCTGGCGTCGCCGATGCCGCCACCATCGCCGCCGGCCTGCCGCTGCGCCGGTTGGGCCAGCCGCACGAGGTTGCAGCCGCGGTGCTGTGGCTGGCCTCGGATGCCGCCGGGTTCATTGCCGGCCATAACCTATGTGTCGATGGTGGCTTTCTGGCGCAATAGAGGGGCTGGCAGGCCGTGATCAGCCGCTCAGCCGTGCCGCCAGCGCCGACCAGACGGGTTCCGCCAGACGGTCGGTTTCCATCAGGATCTCATGGAAGGCGCCGGGGGCGACGATCACCTCGGCCGATGGCAGCTGCCCGGCCAGCCACAGATGCGCGCGGTTGTCGACCACGCGCTCGGCGCCGGCCGAGATGATCGTGACCGGCAGCCGGATGTCGCGGCCACGCGCCACCGCCGCCTGACGGGCAATGGTGATCGATCGGAACGCCGCAGCCAGCCAGCCCCAGCTTGTCCCGCCCAGATGCAGGGCCGGATCGGCCGCGATCAAGGCACGCTCGCGGGCCCAGCGCGCCGGGTCGTGGGTGAGGATATTGCCCTGGAAACGCCCGTTGCCGGCCCGGCCCGGCCCTTGCCCTGCGGCGAAACGGTCCGACAGGCCGCGACGGCACATGATCCGCGCCAGCGCCGGCACCATGGTGCCCATCGGCGGCACCATCCGGATGCCGATCATCGGCGCGGTCATGATCAGCCGGTCGGGGGCGATCGCCGCCCCGGGCCCGCCGGCACGGCCCGCCGCCACCCGCTCCACCACCCAGCGCAAGCCCAGATGTCCGCCCATGGAATGGCCAAGCACCGCCAGCGGCCGCGGCAGGCTGGCGCCCGGCCCGGCCATCACCGCGTCCAGATCGTCGAGATAGCGGTCGAAATCGTCGATATGGCCGATGGTCGGGTCGGCCAGCATCCGCCCCGACCGGCCCTGACCGCGCCAGTCGATCGCCAGCACATGGCGCCCCATGGCGGTCAGGCGGCCGGCCACCTCGGCATATTTCTCGATGAACTCGCCCCGGCCCTGAAGCAGCAGCACGCTGCCGGTCTGCGGCCGGCCCGGTGCCGCATGCCACAGCGCGTGGCGGATCGCGATGCCGTCGGGGCGGAGGACAGTGCCCGCCACGTCGGGTGCCGGCCCCGTCGGCGCCGGCGGCACCCCGGCGGTCTCCATGGCGGCGCGTGCGGCCGCGGCCGCGTCGAAACTGGTCATGATGGTCCGGTCGCTCCCAGCTGGATCACAGGGCACCCGAAGGGCGGCAAGGCCGGCGTCAGGCCGTCACCGAGCTGCGCATGACCCAGACCATGGCGTCGATGCGCTTCAGGGCGGTTTTCAGCAGGCCCCGGCGATGCGGGTCCAGCCCCGAGACCACCACAGATGTCTCAGGCACCTTGCCGGCCTTGATCCGCGCCACCTGGGCATCCAGCATCAGCGCCATCACCAGGGCATGCGCCTCGTCGATCTGGTGGGCATCGGTGGCGTTCAGCAGACCGGCCTGCCCCAGCGCCGCCAATCGTTCGGCCGTGCCGGTCAGGGCGATGCCCTGGCGCAGGGCCAGCGCGCGGGCCGCCAGGGTCAACGGCAGCAGGCCGTGGCGCTTCAGGTCCAGCTTGCCACGGCCATCGGTGCGGATATCGCCGAACAGCCCGATCGGGGCATGCATGTCGTCGAGGTCGCGGGTCATGGCGTGCAGGAAATGGGGAGCGTGCCGGGCATGGTTCAGCGCGAAGGCCTTCAGGTCCACACCCAGCACCTTGTCGCCAAACACCGGCATCATGTCGAAGAAGATATCGGCATTCAGCATGTTGTCGCCGTCGGGATGCGCGATCCAGTCGCGCACCCGGTCGCGCCAGTCCTCGGCCGCATGCCGCCAGGCTGCGTTCGATGCCATCACGCCCCCCTGGCAGAACGGAATGCCGGCATCGTTCAGCAGCCGGCACATCCGGCGGCCCAGTTCGGCGAACCATGGGTCGTCGCTCTGGCGGCCGGCATGGACCAGGGCATTGTCCTGGTCCGGCACCAGCAGGGCTTCACCCCGCCCCGCCGACCCCAGCACCAGCATGGTATAGGCGGCCGGCGCCGGCCCCTCGCCATCGGCCAGCATCGACGCCTCGGCGATGCCGGCGGCCCGCGCGGTCAGATCCCGGGTCACGGCGCTGATCACCGCCGCGATCGCGCGGGCATCGACCGCCTGATCCAGCAGACTGCCGGCCAGCGGCGCCAGATCGGCCCGCACCGACGCCAGCCCGGCGGCATCTTCGGCGGCGGCGGCGCGATCGCCCATTGCCAGCGCGTCCCCGGCCCGCAAGCGCAGCAGCGACCGGCGGGTGATCATGCCCACCGCCCGGCCCATCTGGTCGACCACCACCAGATGGCGGATGCGAAACCGGCGCATGCGGCCGATCGCGACATACACGAAGGCCCCTTCCTCAACCGTCTGCACCGGCCGGCTCATCAGCGTGGCGGCATCGGTATCGGCGGCGGCGGCGCCGTCGCGGGCCATTGCCCGCACCAGATCGCGTTCCGTCAGAATGCCCTCCGGCCGGCCCAGCACATCGGTTGCGACCAGCGCCGACACGCCGGCATCGGCCATCACCGCCGCGGCCGCGCGAAGGCTGATCGCCGGCGCCGCCGTCACCAGCGGCCGGTTGGCGACATCGCCCGCCCGATGGCGATACGGATAGCTGTCGAGCCGGAACAAGGCTTCGGCTTGCGAGGGCTCCATCGGCCGCAGGCTCCCTTCTGGTCGCGATCGGGCGCCATGCGCCGTCAGATCCTCAGAGCGCCATGCGCCGTCAGATCCATTCTCCTGACAGATCATTTCACGCCCGCGGGCGCGATACCACCCGTGGCCGCACCCATCTTGACGCAAAGCCTACCAGCCGGCCCGGCGCTGGGCTGTGATCACCGCCACCGCTCCCGCGGCAAAATCGCGGGCATCGCCCAGGGTGATCACACCGCGTTCCGCCAGCCGGGGCACCAGGGCCGCGAAGACCCGCCCCGCCAGCAGGGCATCGCCCAGCGCCGTGTGACGGCCGGATACGGCAATCCCCAGCCGCTCGGCAATATGTTCAAGGTCCAGCATCGCCTGATCGGGTTCCAGCCGGGCGTATAGTGCCAGCGTGTCCAGGGCGGCGTGGTCGCCATCGGGCCAGGGCCGCGCCGCCCCGCCCAGCCGCCCGGCCTCGGCCTTCAGGATCGCCAGATCGAAGCCGATATTGTGGCCGATCAGCACCGTGCCCGCGGCCAGATGCCGCAGGCGTTCCAAAGCGACAGCCGGTGGCGGCGCGCCGGCGATCATCGCGGCATCGATGCCATGAATGCGGGTGGCTGAGGCCGGTATCGCCACCCCCGGATCGACCAGCATGTCCAGCGCCGCAGCCACGAACAGCCGCCCGCCGACCAGGCGCACCGCCCCCAGTGACAGCATGCGGTCCGCCGCCACGTTCAGCCCGGTGGTTTCAAGGTCCAGCGACAGGCAGGGGAGTTGATCCAGCGGCGTGGCATCGGCGGCCGGTGGCAGGTCGGGTGGCAGATCGTGCAGGGCCAGCGCCATCGGCATCGGCGCCGCCGGCAAGGTCGCGACAATCGCGGATCGCAGCCTGTCTGGCTCGGCCACCAGAACCCAGCCACCACCGACCGAGGCGGCGCGCAGGCCGATCATCCGACCATCGACATGATGAACCGGCCCTGAGGCGACCGTCCGCGACACGGCCGCCGCCAGCAGCGGATCCAGGCTTTCACGGGCAAGCGCCGCATAAACCGAGGTACCCGCGGCCACGGCATCCGCGCCCAGAAGGTCCAGCGCCATCGGGTTCGCGAGCGTCACCAGCCCGGTCGGCGACAGGCCCAGCACCGGCACCGGCAGGGCCGCGACCAGGGCCGCCAGCCGGTGATCGCCACGCCCGCTTGCCGCCCGCGCCCGCTCGGCCAGCGCGCGGGCCAGCCCCAGCAGCCGGGCATCATGGCCGGGATCGTCGTCACCGGCAAAATCCGGCAGGGGCAGCGTGTTGTCGTCGACCGCCCTCAGCGCCTGGGCCAGATCGCCGCGCAGCCGCGCATCGCCGATCCGCCGGCGCCGGACGACCGCGGCCGCAAGCGAAAGCCCGCCCAATACCAGGGCAGTGCCGGCCATCAACAGCGCCGGTGCGGCATCGACCAGCATCGCTGCGACCACCACCAGGACCAGCCCGGCCAGAATGGCGGCAGCGCCAACCGTCAGCGCCAGGCGCCCGTCATCGCGCACGGGCCTGCGTATATCCATCGCCATCGCCTTCAGGTCGCTGGCCGCCGCTGCCGGCCCGGTTCAGGCCGCCACTTGCGCCTGGGAGACAAGGTCGCGGGCAATCGCTGGCCAGTCGAGCTGAATATCGCCCTTGGCCAGAGCGCCCATGGCATGGAAACAGACGCCATTCACGATCATCTCACGCTCATGCGCGCGCAGGCTGGTATGGATCGGGAGGCAGTCGAACACCCGGGCGCCACCCACGGCGAACACCCGCGCCGGCGGCACCGGCGCCGCCAGCCGCGCCTGAGCCAGACGATCGGCCAGAACCGCCGCCTCGGCGGCGAAACCATCGGGCCGGTCGGTGAAATAAGGCGCCGCCGCAAGCGATGTGGCGAAGCCATCCACCAGCGGCGCGTCGAGTGCCGCCGCATCGTCAACATGTGACCGCAACCGCGCCTGGGCGACCACGGCCATGTCGGCGCGCACGGCGGCGAAGGCCTCCCACCGCGCCCGCTCCATCATCACCCTGAAACCCTCTTCGCGGAACAGGCTGTGACGCAGCGGCCCTGCCTTGATCTCGCAATAGCCGATGGTCATCCGCTGCCCCACAAAGGCCGCATGGGCCTCAAGGAACCGGTCCAGGGCCGCGCGGTCGCGGCCACGTGGTTTCTCGCGCCAAAGGCGCATCATCCGCTGAATCATGGGCGTTCCTGCCATCCCCGGTGTCTCATATTGCGCAAGTCGCTGATCTGCGCTCATAATCTTCTTTGTTGACAAGATTAGCAGTTTCGACGGGAAATCTGTAGAAGATCATTATCCGCGTAGCGGTTGAGGGAGCCGCTGAACGGAGATTGCCGGATCACCTGCCGGATCCGGACATGTCGCGTCGGCAGGGTGCGGCATATCGCCGCGTGCGAATATGTCGCGAAACAAGTGCTGCCGGCCCCAAAGCCGGCCAGAAGGCACGCAAGCGACACATCAATGCATTTGGGGGAGAGACATGTCCGACACCAAAGTCCTGACGCCCCAGAAGGCACAGGAATACTGGCAGAGAACCAAAAGCCTCATGTGGGTGGTGCTTGTCATCTGGTTCCTGTCCGGCTTCGTGGTCCACGCGTTCGCGCCAGCTCTGAATCAGATCCGGATCCTGGGCTTTCCGCTGGGCTTCTACATGGCGGCCCAAGGGTCACTCATCATCTTCGTCTGGTTGATCTTCTGGTACGTCAATCGCCAGAACCGGATCGACGACGAATTCGGCGTGTCCGAAGACTGAACCCGAAGGGGCACGACCAATGGCAACCAAGGGCGACTTCACCCAGAATCTGGGCAAGGTCTACGGCATCTACACCGGCGGCTTCATCGGCTTCACGATCATCCTGGCGATCCTGGAGCAGATGGGGGTGCCCGACCGGATCATCGGCTATGCCTTCGTCGCGGTCACGATCGGCGTCTATGCGATGATCGGCATCCTGAGCCGGACGGTTCAGGTCTCGGAATATTATGTGGCGGGCCGGCGCGTGCCGGCACTCTACAACGGCATGGCGACCGCCGCCGATTGGATGAGCGCCGCATCCTTCATCGGCATGGCCGGCACGCTCTATGCGTCCGGCTATAACGGGCTCGCCTTCGTGCTGGGGTGGACCGGCGGCTATGTGCTGGTGGCGGTGCTGCTGGCGCCATACCTGCGCAAATTCGGCCAGTTCACGGTGCCCGATTTCCTCGGCACCCGCTATGACGGCCATACGCCACGGCTGATCGGCATCGTTGTGCTGATGATGTGCTCGTTCACCTATGTGGTGGCACAGGTCACCGGCGCCGGCATCATCGCCTCGCGCTTCCTGGCGATCCCGTTCGAGATCGGCATCTTCGTGGGCCTGCTCGGCATTCTGGTCTGCTCGATGCTGGGCGGCATGCGGGCGGTGACCTGGACCCAGGTGGCGCAGTACATCATCCTGATCATCGCCTATCTGATCCCGATCGTGCTGATGTCGGCGCAGTTGACCGGGGTGCCGATCCCGCAGCTGATGTACGGCTATGCGCTGCAGGATATCGAACAGATCGAGCCCAGCCTGGGCGTCACGGTCGGCCATGTCACGGCCTTCGCGCGTGATGGCGACATGCTGAACTTCTTCAGTCTGGTGCTGTGCCTGATGGTCGGCACCGCGGCACTGCCGCATGTGCTGATGCGGTTCTTCACCACGCCCAGCGTGCGTGAGGCACGGTCGTCGGTGGGCTGGAGCCTGCTGTTCATCTTCCTGCTCTATTTCAGCGCGCCGGCCTATGCCGCCTTCGCCAAGCTGGAGGTCTATACCAACGTCATCGGCCAGCCCATCGCCAGCCTGCCGGAATGGGTGAGCATCTGGTCCGATATCGGCCTGCTCGCCATCAAGGATCTCAATGGCGACGGCCTGCTTCAGCTGGCCGAATTCACCATCAACAATGACGCCATCGTGCTGGCCACGCCGGAAATCGCCGGCCTGCCCTACGTCATCGCCGGCCTGGTGTCCGCAGGCGGCCTGGCGGCGGCGCTGTCGACCGCCGACGGCCTGCTACTCGCCATCGCCAATGCGCTCAGTCACGACGTCTACTATAAAATGATCGATCCCAAGGCGAGTTCGTCGCGCCGGCTGATGGTGGCGCGGGTTCTGCTGGTCGTGGTGGCAGGCTTCGCGGCCTATGTCGCCTCGTTCAAACCCGCAGGCATCCTGTCGATGGTGGCCTGGGCATTCTCCATTGCCGCATCCGGTCTCTTCCCGGTCCTGGTGATGGGGGTGTGGTGGAAACGCACCACCAAGGTGGGTGCCTGCGCCGGCATGCTTGCCGGTCTAGGTATCTGCCTGCTCTATCTGGCCGGCACCCAGTGGTACGGCATGGGGCTGTGGTTCGGGGTGAAGAACATCTCGGCCGGATTGTTCGGCATTCCTGTGGGCTTTGCCGTCACCTACGTCGTCAGCCTCATGACCCGCGAACCCTCGCAGGACATGCAGGATTTCGTCGAATTCGTCCGCGTTCCCAGCGCCAGGCTGGCGGAAAGCAACCCTTATGCGCAGGGCCTGAAGGCCTGAGCCGACATCCGCGCACCGACGGCGCCAGGGCATCGCGCCCTGGCGCCGTCGGCATGTCCGGGCTTGCCTAGAGCAGATCCCGATCAGGTGGAACCACCTGATCGGGTGAAGATGCTCGATGAACTAATCACTCTGGCGGCGGCTGCAATGACACCGTCGGGCTTCGGTGCGTCGGCACGCGCGACCAAAGAGGGGAGACAGACACTCCGCCATGCAGTTCGATCCGTTCTTCTGGAATCACTGGTATTTCCATATTCCCAACTACATTCTGTCGCTGCTGGTCTATACGCTGATCGGACGGGCGCTGCTGTCGGCGTTCGTGCAGCCCGACAATCCCAACTATATCTGGCGATTTTTCTGCCGGATCACCGACCCGGTGCTGAAGATCACCAATCCACTGACCCCGCGCTTCGTGGTCAGCGGGCTGCGGCCGATCGTGGCGGCCGGTTATCTGTGGATCCTGCGGCTGATATTCTGGCTCATCATGTACAATCTGGGCCTGGCGCCACGGCTTGCAGACCAGATGGGCTGACGCCGCCAGCGGTCTTGCGGCCGATCGCGGAACCATCGACGCCGACCACAATTTTGGCACTGGCAGGCAGAACGGGGCCGCGCCATCTTTAATGGGCGCCCCGGGTCTCCCGGGCGTTCACCGCACCCCCTCTCTATATCTTCCTGTCTGCGCCCCGGTTCGTGTGCCGGCCGGCATCCGCCCGTGATGCCTGCCCGTCGTGTTGTCCCGTCTGCCGCAAAGCGTCTTGCGATATGCCGATCGACCTTCTGGAACAAGCCGCCACCGTTTCGGTGCGCCGCGCCTGCGCGTTTTCGCTCCTCGCCATCTGGGTGATCATGATGGCGCTGGTCTATGATCCGTTGATGAGCCTGAGATCGGGGGCGATCCTGGTGACGATGGTGGGGGCGATCCTCACCCTCAAGGCCTATCGGGCACCGCATCAGGACCACCGCCGCACCGAGGTCTGGCATGCCGTCAAGGCGGATCTGAAGCTGCCCGCCGAACAGGCCCGGCAGTTGATCAACAGCACGTTGCAGCGGATTTATTTCGACCATGCGACCGTGTTCGGCGGCGTGGCGCTGGTCATGTGGGGCGTCGTGATCTGCGTCGGGGTAATTGCCACTCTCTGAACGCTGTTCGGCGCGTGCCGCGGCTCAGGCCGGCACGCCATCCACGCCGATGCCCATAACCCGGCCACCGGTCTCGCGCAGCCGCGCACCCCAGGCGCCAGCCATATGGATCACCCGGCGCGGGCGCAGCCGCCACAACCGCTCGGCACCCGGGTGACGGCGCAGTTCCGGCCCCTGCCAGATGATCTCGACGTCCCCCGACAGGCTCAACAGGTCACCGGTCAGGAAATCCGGCACCAGAATTCCGGCGGCGGGACGCAGCACCATGTTGCCGAGCGTGTTGAAATAGCGGTTGCCGGCATAATCGGGCACGGTGATGGCGCCGTCGGCCTCCACCACGGCAAAGCCCCGCGGGCCGCCGCGATGCGACACGTCCACGCCCGCGGCCCGGCCGCTGGCGCGGCTGTCGGCGGCGCTGGCGACGAACAGTGTGTCGGCGGCGGCGATCATCTCCAGCGCGGCCGGGCTCAGCCGGTCGGCCATGGTCACCGGCGGGGTCTGCGTCATGCCACCCCGCCCCGGCGCCGCCACACGCGGCCTGATGAAACGCGGGCAATTGCCGAAACACTGGTCGACCAGGATATCGATGCACAGCGCCGCCGGATCGATGGCAGCCGGTGCAGCCCCCTCGGCGTCCATCTCGGCCGGGCTCCGCACCCGCAGCACGCGGCCGTTCAGCCGGTTGCGCCGCCGGGTTTCCGGCACGATGCCCAGCAGCCCCAGCGCCGCGCCCGGCACCAGATGATCCGCCAGCGGGTCGCCCGCGGGGATGGTCGCTGTGATGCTCAACACCCGGGGGTCCGGCGCCTGGATGAACCCCGCCGGCCCGGCCAGCAGCGACGCCCAGGGCAGCCCGCCGGCATCGACCGATCCGACCAGCACGAAAGGCAGCGCCATGAAGAACAGGCGATGCTGGTCCGGCATATGATCGCGCAGCACCTGCGGACCGATGGCGGCCATCCGCGCGCCCAGCCCGTACAGATCCTGCACGGCCCGCTCACCGGCATGAAAGCCGGCGCCGTCATCGGCGATGACGCCCCCCTCCGTCTCAGGCCCCTCCGTCTCAGGCCCCTCCGTCTCAGGGAATGGCGATGGCGATGACGGATTCTGTTCCGACCGCTCGGACATGCCCACGCTCCTTGATCCCGATTATCCGCATGATAGCACCACCTCGCTGCTTATATACCCCTGCGGCGAAACGGCGGAGCCCTGAAGCGCGTCCGACCACGCGCCATGCGCGGCACACCCCGTCCGCCTCGAAATGCCCCAACACGAGATGCGACGGACCAAAAGCGGTCACGTTAATGCCCGCACCAATCGAATATGAGAGGTGATAGATTTCTCTTGTCGCAGCACAGTGAAGACCGGCTCTGGCAACAGAGTTTCGATTTTCGCACCCACAGATCATCGGCCGGATATTTCCGGACAACCACTCTGAATGGGCAAGTCGACAGACGGTGACATGAATATCGGGCGGCGTATCCTGCCCGCGACCAGTGCGACCTGGTAGAACAGGATGGATGCACATGGCACACCGTTCCCGACACGCCCCGGAAACAAGGAGAGTTACGTCATGGGCAGTCTTCTTCATTGGGCAATCGTCTTCCTCATCGTGGCGCTGGTTGCCGCCCTGCTTGGCTTTGGCGGCGTTGCCGGCACAGCGATGGCGGGGGCCAAGATCCTGTTCTGGGTTGCGATCGTGATCTTTGTGATCGCCCTGGTCGCCGGACTGATGCGACGGGGCCGGTAGTCGCTCAGTAACCCCCTGAATCCCCGCCAACAATCCGAACGGGCGGCCGGATCATCCGGCCGCCCGTTCGGTGTTTCAGACGCCGGCCATCGGCCGCATATATTTTGTTCCGTGTCATCGAGATGCACACAGCAACGACACGTCACCTGTCGCAATCGGGGCGCGCCCCCTGCTCCATCACGGCCTGGCCAGGGCGGCGACCTGCGGCACGTCCTTGTCGCCACGTCCCGACACCGACACCACCATCAGGTGATCGGCGGGCAATGCCGGGGCCAGCAGCGCCACCTGCGCCAGCGCATGGGCGGATTCCAGGGCCGGAATGATGCCCTCCAGCCGTGACAGCAGATGGAAGGCCGCCACCGCCTGATCGTCGGTCGCCGACAGATAGCGCACCCGTCCGATCTGATGCAGCCAGGCATGTTCGGGGCCGATGCCGGGATAGTCGAGCCCGGCCGAAATCGAATGGGCCTCGGTGATCTGCCCGTCATCATCCATCAGCAGAAAGGTGCGGTTGCCGTGCAGCACGCCCGGCCGTCCGCCGGTCAGCGAGGCGGCATGACGGCCGCTCGCCAACCCGCAGCCTGCGGCTTCCACGCCATAGATCGCAACCGACGGCTCGTCCAGAAACGGATGAAACAGACCCAGGGCATTCGAACCGCCGCCGATGCAGGCGATGAGGCTGTCGGGCAGCCTGCCCTCGGCCTGATGAAGCTGGGTGCGGACTTCGTCGCCGATCACGGTCTGGAAATCGCGCACCATCATCGGATAGGGATGCGGGCCGGCCACCGTGCCGATGCAGTAGAAGGTGTCGGCGACATTGGTCACCCAGTCGCGCAACGCCTCGTTCATCGCATCCTTCAGGGTCCGGGCACCCGACAGGGCCGGCACGACCCGAGCGCCCAGCATCTCCATGCGGATAACATTGGGCATCTGCCGCTCGATATCGACCGCCCCCATATAGACCACGCAATCCAGCCCGAAACGGGCACAGAGCGTGGCGGTGGCCACACCGTGCTGGCCGGCGCCGGTTTCGGCGATGATCCGCCGCTTGCCCATCCGCCGGGCCAGCAGAATCTGCCCCAGCACGTTGTTGACCTTGTGCGAGCCGGTGTGGTTCAGATCCTCGCGCTTCAGATAGATCCTGGCGCCGCCCAGATGGGCCGTCAGCCGTTCGGCAAAATAGAGCGGGCTGGGCCGGCCGATGTAATGGGTCCGCAACCCGGCCATCTCGGCCTGAAATGCCGGGTCGGCGCGCGCCGCCGCATAGGCCGCTTCCAGCTCCAGAAGATTGGGCATCAGGGTTTCGGCCACGAACCGGCCGCCGAAGATGCCGAAACGGCCCTGGTCGTCGGGGCCGTTACGCAGGCTGTTGGGGCGAAGATGGCCGCTGTCAGGGGATGTCATTGGTGGGAAAACCTCCGGAGGTTGTGTTCTCACGGAAGGCCGCTCCCGGAGCCCCGCTTCCGCCGCCCGATATCCGGACAAAACAAAAGCCGCTCTCCGGAGTGAGCGGCCTTCCACGGGGCATGACGACTGCCGGTGAAACCGCCCGCTTACGCGGGCCACCAGCGGCGGGTCTGCATGGGGCAGATGGATGTGTGCAGGATCGTCATGGTCATCAGGCTATCACCGCCCGGGGGGCAACGCAATTCTCAGCACGCGCCCGCCTCTGCCGATGGCGGCTGTGGCATGTTGTCGATCAGCGCCGGTTCCGTCACGCGGCCTTCCGGATCAAACCGAGGCTTTTCGCCCTGTTCTCCGCTGCCTGCGTCGACACGAAGAAGCGCCGCGCGACAGCGGAGACATCATCGCCAGCCTCTCGCAATGCCGCCTCGAACAGCTTGGACGGCATCAGGAATGCGGCTGCAAACCAGTTTGCCTCCCATTCGCAACGCTGTACGTCGGGAGACGGTTCCTCGGGCAGATAGCGCGTGGCAGCCATCTCCACAGGCGCGCGCCCATGCATCTTCATCACCACCGGGTAGTGCAGCAGAAGATGGCCCAGTTCATGGCCGATCGTGAACCGGTCGCGCGCCGGCGTCGTATCGAAGGGAAGAAACAGGTCGAAATCGTCGATCGCCCGGATGTGGATGCTCTCGCGCGGCCGCGCCGAGCCAAAGTCTTTGAAGCGGATCCGCCCGCCCAATCGCTCCACAAGCTTGAACAGGTCATCCCTCGGCCGAACGCCAATCCGATGCGCATAGGTCTCGGCCGCATCCTGAATGGCGGCCTTGCTTGCACGGCACGGCATTGGAGAAACGACGGTCATCGAAACCTCGGGGTCGTCAGGAAACCTTCGCCCATAAAGGTAGCGCCCGACCGACAGGGCGGCAATACGGCCCAAAGCGGCCACCAGCATTTTCAATCGCGGGCCGTCAATGCCATGACCGTCAGATCGAAACGGCTGCATGGCATTGGCGGTGGTGGGCCCGGCAGGATTCGAACCTGCGACAACACCGTTATGAGCGGCGGGTTCTAACCGCTGAACTACAGGCCCCCACGACCAGCCGGCATCCGGCCGATGCCGTACAGCGTGTCACCACGCCATCGACACGAGCAGTTACCGGGCGCACACCTTGTCCAGTTCTGTGTGATCAGTCAAGAGCAGGCGCGCAGGCCACCGATGCCCTCATACAAAAACCGCGGCCGGGATTGTCTCCCGGCCGCGGTTTAAGCGGTGTCGACGGCCAATGGCGCGCCTGGTCTGTCTGGCCAAAGACTAGTGGTCGAGGAAGCTGCGCAGCTTACGCGACCGGCTGGGATGCTTCAGCTTGCGCAGGGCCTTGGCCTCGATCTGGCGGATGCGTTCGCGGGTGACCGAGAACTGCTGCCCCACCTCTTCAAGGGTGTGGTCGGTGTTCATGCCGATGCCGAAGCGCATCCGCAGCACCCGTTCCTCGCGCGCCGTCAGGCTGGCAAGCACCCGGGTGGTGGTTTCCTTCAGGTTGGAATGGATCGCCGCATCGACCGGCAGGATCGCATTCTTGTCCTCGATGAAATCACCCAGATGGCTGTCTTCCTCGTCGCCGATCGGCGTTTCAAGGCTGATCGGTTCCTTGGCGATCTTCAGAACCTTGCGGACCTTCTCAAGCGGCATCTGCAGCTTTTCGGCCAGCTCTTCCGGGGTCGGCTCGCGGCCGATCTCGTGGAGCATCTGCCGCGAGGTGCGGACCAGCTTGTTGATGGTCTCGATCATGTGCACCGGAATCCGGATCGTCCGGGCCTGGTCGGCGATCGACCGGGTGATGGCCTGACGGATCCACCAGGTGGCATAGGTCGAGAACTTGTAGCCGCGGCGGTATTCGAACTTATCCACCGCCTTCATCAGCCCGATATTGCCTTCCTGAATCAGATCCAGGAACTGAAGGCCGCGGTTGGTGTATTTCTTGGCGATCGAGATCACCAGACGCAGGTTCGCCTCGACCATTTCCTTCTTGGCCTGGCTCGCCTCGCGCTCGCCGCGCTGGACATTGTTGACCAGCCGCTTGAACTCCGTCACCGGCAGACCGACTTCGCGCGCCAGCCGCGAGATGCCCTCGCGGATATCCGCCGCCTCGCCGCCATGCCGCTCAAGGAAGGTCTTCCAGGCCTTGCCGTTCTGGGCGCCGACCACCGTGAACCAGTTCGGTGCCAGTTCCTGGCCGCTGTACAGGCGCAGGAAGTCCTCGCGCTTCACCCGGCAGCCCACGGCCAGACGCATCAACTGGCCTTCCAGCGACATCAGGCTGCGGTTGAGCAGATAAAGTTCCTCGACCAGATTGTCGATCCGGCCCTGGGCGAAGTTCAGGCCCTTAACCATCTCGATCACATCGGCCTTGGCGTTCTCGAACCGCCCGCGCGCCTGTGCGGTCTGGTCTTCGCCCTTGAGTGCTGCTTCCAGACGCTTGGCCTGAAGCTTTTCAAGCTTCTGCCAGGCCTCGACGATCTTGTCGAAACTCTCAAGGATCACCGGGGTCAGCTCGGCTTCCATCACCGAGATCGACACGGCGGCGCCGTCGCCCTCTTCGTCTTCCTCGTCATCCGTCTCGGCCGGGCGGACGACCTCTTCCTCGTCGTCGTCTTCGCCGGCCACCTTGCGCGGTGCGTCAGCATCGCCCGCAACCGCTGCGGGCCGGGCCACTGCCGCGACACCACCGGCCACGACGGCTGCACCGTTCGCGGCCGCCGCACCATTGGTCGCGCCGTTGGGCCCAGTACCGTTGGGCCCAGTACCGTTGGAGCCGGCTCCATTGCCGTTCACCACCGGCACGATCGTGCCGGCCAGCATCGCCGCCTCGACCTCGGCCTCGTCGCCGATCGGGGGCTGATCGGTGCCATAGCTGGCTTCCAGATCGATGATGTCGCGCAGCATCACCTCGCCGCCCGCCAGCATGTCGCGCCAGCGCACGATCGCCCGGAAGGTCAGCGGGCTCTCGCAGATCGCACCGATCATGGTGTTGCGACCGGCTTCGATCCGCTTGGCCAGCAGGATCTCGCCTTCACGCGACAGCAGCTCGATCGACCCCATCTCGCGCAGATACATCCGCACGGGGTCGTCGGTGCGGCCCAGTTCCTCTTCTTCCACCGAGGTCGCGTGGGAAGCGCCGAAGCCTTCTTCTTCCTCGTCCTCGCCGCGCGCCTGGTTCTCGCCCAGTTCCTCGCCTTCTTCCTCGTTCTCGACGACGTTGATGCCCATCTCAGAAAGCATGGCCATCACGTCTTCGATCTGCTCGGACGAAAGCTGATCCTGGGGCAACGCCTTGTTCAGTTCGTCATAGGAGATGTAGCCGCGCTCCTTGGCGCGGGCCACCATCTTCTTGACGGTGACTTCCAGCGAATCGACCAGCGGTCCATCGGGCGCGTCATCCCGCCCTTCGCCGGCTTCAACAGCCGTGGTCGCTTTTTTCGCCATTATTCGTCGTTCCCCCGCTCAGAAACGCACGCTGCGCCTTGATTCCGATGCTTGTTCAACGGTCGATGCTCCGTCCTTCAACGGCCGTGAGGCGCCGCCCCCGCAGCGGCAATACCTGCCACTGCGGCGACGACGCCCCGCGT
The DNA here is from genome assembly GCF_014636235.1 of Tistrella bauzanensis. NCBI lineage: Bacteria > Pseudomonadati > Pseudomonadota > Alphaproteobacteria > Geminicoccales > Geminicoccaceae > Tistrella > Tistrella bauzanensis. Next base: position 241,171 of record NZ_BMDZ01000001.1, on the reverse strand, counting down.
CATCGCCGAACCTGCCCCGACCGTCAAAGGTCGAAACCGTCGCTCTGGTCGAAGGCCGCCAGCGCCCGTTCGTTCTCGTCAACGAGCCTCTTGAGCGCGACGAAGCGTTGCAATGCCTCTTCCGTCATGCTCTCGACAAGCTCCCGCTCTGCGGCTTTCAATTCGTCGACCAGCTGCGCGTGCCGATGTACGGCCAGCACATTGCGCCATCCGGCCAGAACCCTGTCGAATGCAGCGCCCGGTGTGAAGAAGGGCACCCGGCCCGTATGCGCCGGTGCCATCAGCCGTTCAACCAGGTCCGCAAACCCTCGAAGTCTCAGATGGTCTCGCAGCCGATCACTGTCAAGCCCGGACTCCGATGCGTGCGTATCTACGATTGCCGCACGCAACATGTCAAGTGACGGGGTCGCGATCGGCAGATTTGCCACCTCGTTCTCGACCACGTCAAGCAATTGCGGATGCAGCAGAACGCCTGCCAGCAGCGCCGCTTCCCGCCGCGTCGCCTGACCGTCGCGGCCGGTGCCCAGAGCTGGTGCCGCGATCGGCGACGGATCGTCGGTCAGATCGCCGGGCTTGGGCGGCTTGCCGCCGCGGCCCTTGGCATAGCCGCCACCCTTGCCGAAGCCCGCCCCCTGGCCATAGCCCGACTGCCCCGGTTGTTGCGGCCCGCCCGGCGCACTGCGACGGTTGCGGCGCAACTGCCAGACCCGGTCGCGGAAATCCCGGCGATAGAGATCCCGCACCAGGGGTTCGCGGATCGTATCGGCCAGCGTCATCAGATCGGCTTCCAGCGACGCCATGCGTTCCGGCGTATCGGTGGTGTGGCTTTCCAGCATCGACTGCCACAACAGATCCACCATCGGCTGCGGCTGGGCGATCGCCCGATCGAAGGCGGCAACCCCTTCCGTCCGGATCAGGCTGTCGGGGTCATGGCCACCTGGCAGACGCGCGAAGCGCAGGCTCAACCCCGGTCGCAGCAATGGCAGCGCCCGTTCGGCCGCGCGCCGGGCCGCCCGGATACCGGCACTGTCGCCATCCAGACACAGGATCGGCTCAGGCGCCATCCGCCACAATTCCTCGATCTGCATCTCGGTCAGGGCCGTGCCAAGCGGTGCCACCGCATGCGGCCGGCCGGCCATCACCAGCGCCGCCACATCCAGATAGCCTTCGGCAACCAGCACCGTGCCGGCCCGCCGCGCCGCCTCTCGCGCGACCGGCCAGCCATAGAGCACACGGCCTTTTTCGAACAGCGGCGTGTCGGGGCTGTTCAGGTATTTCGGTTCGCCATCGCCCAGCACCCGACCACCGAAGGCGATGATCCGGCCCCGGCGATCGGCGATCGGGATGATCAGGCGGCCGCGGAAATAATCGAAGGCGGAGCGGTCCTCGCGCTGGCGGGCAAGGCCGGCCTCCAGCAACTGCGGCAGCTTGACGCCGCGCTGCTCGAATGTGCGGATCAGCATGTCGCGCCGGTCGGGGGCATAGCCGAAGCGGAACCGCTGCCAGCTCTCCGGGCCGAAACCGCGCCGGCGGAGATAGTCGCGCGCCGGTGCCGCCTCGTCGGTTCCCAGCCGGCTTTCGAACCAGCGGCAGGCCTCCTCGATGACATCGACCAGGCCTTCGCGCCGCTCAGCCTTCCGCCTGGCATCGGGATCCTCGGCCGGAACCGCCAGCCCCGCCTCGCCGGCCAGCCGCTCGACGGTCTCGCGGAAATCGAACCCGCCCAGCTTCATCTCGAAATCGATCGCGTCGCCCTTGGCGCCGCAGCCGAAGCAGTAATAGAAGCCCTTGTCATCGCTGACGGTGAAGCTCGGGGTCTTCTCGTTGTGGAACGGGCACAGACCGGTGTGCTCACGGCCGCGCCGGACCAGCCGGACCCGCCGGCCGACGACATCCGACAGACGGATGCGTGTGCGCAGTTCTTCCAGGAATCCCGGAGGCAGGGCCATCTCAGATCAATGCTCCGTGGCGGCCATGCGGCATCAGCACCCGCGCAGCATCCGCTTGACCTTGGCGCTGGCAGAGGAGAGATCCATTTCCGGCCCATAGGCCGACCGCAGGGCATCCAGCGTCCGGCCCATATCCTTCAGGCCCTTGGCACAGCAGGCGGCGACCGTGGCGCGCACGGCGGCATCGATTTCATCGTCCGACATCTGCGGCGGCAGAAAGCCACGGATCACGTCCTGCTCGTGCAGTTCCTGCTCGACCAGTTCGATGCGGCCGCTCTGCTCATAGGCGCGGATGCTCTCGTCGCGCTGGCGCAGCATGGTGCGGAGCATGTCGAGGATTTCGTTGTCGTCGATGCCGTTGCGCCCCTTCAGATGGGCGGCCGCATCGCGATCGCGGATCGCGGTCCGGATCAGCCGCAATACGGCGAGTTCGTCATCGCGACCCTGGGCTTCCGTCTGTTTGAGCGCATCCTTGAGGCGCGCACGTATCATGGTGTCGATCCCTTGAAGGCACGCATCGGCGGCGACGGTGCGGGTCGAAATGGTACGGGGTCGGAACTGCGGGTCATTTACGGGCATGACTCAACGCAGGTCGGGTCAGGCGACAAGCTTTCATATTGCGTTGCACCGGGCTGGTATTCAATGCCTGCTGACCGCTGGGGAGGGTTGCCATGATGCAGCCGGCTCGCGGCTTGACCCACACCGGGGCTTTGCGTATGGTCCGTCCGGTCGATCCGGCGCCCACACGCCGGGCGTCTTTGCACGCGCCGATACCGCTGCCGCAGGAATTATCGTCAAAACCCTGCGCCTGTGACCTGCCTGCCCGCCCCGGATCGTCGGGACGCATCAGCCGCCAAAGGCTGGATGATGATGCAGATCGGGCCCCGCGGAACCGGCACTGCTGCTCCGGATGGACCACGAGTTTTGCTCAACATCGGCCGCCCTGGGTCATTCCGGGCGGCCGCGTCGCATCATCCTGGGGGCTCGCATCATGCAAGAGGCGTCGAACTCGCCCGCCCAGGCGGCCACGGCCGCCCTCGTTCTGGCAGACGGCACGGTTTTCTGGGGCCAGGGCGTCGGCGCACGAGGCATCGCCGAGGGCGAGCTGTGCTTCAACACCTCGATCACCGGCTATCAGGAGATCCTGACCGATCCGTCCTATGCCGGTCAGATCATCACCTTCACCTTCCCGCATATCGGCAATGTCGGCACCAATGACGAGGATCTTGAGACCACGACGCCGGCGGCGCGTGGCTTCGTGCTCCGCAGCCTGCCGACCGAACCGTCGAATTTCCGCTCGACCCGCAGACTTCAGGACTGGACCGCCTCGCACGGGCTGATCGGCATCGCCGGGGTCGATACCCGCCGCGTCACCCGCCATCTGCGCGATCAGGGGCCGCAGAATGCGGTGGTCTGGCATGGCGATGCCGGCACGGCGGATCTGGAGGCGCTGAAGGCGGCGGCGAAGGCCGCACCGAGCCTGGAAGGCCTGGACCTGGCCATCACCGTCAGCTGCCGGCAGAGCTATGCCTGGTCGGAAACCCCCTGGGTTCTGGGCCAGGGCTTCGGCCGCCAGGACGCCCCGCGCTTCAAGGTGGTGGCGGTCGATTACGGCGCCAAGCGCAACATCCTGCGCTGCCTGGCCGGGACCGGTGCCGAGGTGGTGGTGGTGCCGGCGACGGCGACCGCAGAAGACATCCTCGCCCACAACCCCGATGGCATCTTCCTGTCGAACGGCCCGGGCGATCCGGCGGCGACCGGCGAATACGCCGTGCCGGTGATCCGGCAGTTGATCGAGACCGGCAAGCCGACCTTCGGCATCTGCCTGGGCCATCAGCTGCTGGCGCTGGCGGTGGGTGCCCGGACCGAGAAGATGGCCCGCGGTCATCGCGGCGCCAATCAGCCGGTCAAGGATCTGACCACCGGCAAGGTGGAAATCACCTCGCAGAACCACGGCTTCCGGGTGGTGGCATCCTCGCTGCCCGAGGGTGCCGAGGTGACCCATGTCTCGCTGTTCGACGACACGCTGGAAGGCTTCCGACTGACCGACAAGCCGGTCTTCGCCGTGCAGTACCATCCCGAAGCCTCGCCGGGACCGAAGGACAGCCACTACCTCTTCGACCGTTTCGCGCGCCTCATCGAGAAGACCAAGACCGATGCCTAAGCGTACCGATATCAAGTCGATCCTGGTGATCGGCGCCGGCCCCATCGTCATCGGTCAGGCCTGCGAATTCGACTATTCGGGCACCCAGGCCTGTAAGGCGCTGAAGGAAGAAGGCTACCGGATCATTCTGGTCAATTCGAACCCGGCCACGATCATGACCGATCCGGGGCTGGCCGATGCGACCTATGTCGAGCCGATCACGCCTGAAATCGTGGCCAAGGTCATCGAGGCCGAGCGTCCCGACGCCCTGCTGCCGACCATGGGCGGGCAGACCGCGCTGAATACGGCCCTTGCCCTGTCCCGCGACGGCACGCTGAAGAAATACGGCGTCGAGCTGATCGGCGCCAATGAGGCGGCGATCGAGAAAGCCGAGGACCGGCTGCTGTTCCGCGACGCCATGGACCGCATCGGCCTGGCCACCCCGCGCAGCCACGTGGTCCGCACCATGCAGGCGGCGCGTGAGGCGATGGAGTATGTGGGCCTGCCGGCGATCATCCGCCCGTCCTATACGCTGGGCGGCACCGGTGGCGGCATTGCCTATAACCGGCAGGAATTTGAAGAAATCGTGGCCAGCGGCCTCGATGCCTCGCCGGTGAACGAGGTTCTGGTCGAGGAGTCTGTCCTCGGCTGGAAGGAATTCGAGATGGAGGTGGTCCGCGACCATGCGGACAACTGCATCATCATCTGCTCGATCGAGAATATCGACCCGATGGGCGTGCATACCGGTGACAGCATTACTGTGGCGCCGGCGCTGACGCTGACCGACAAGGAATACCAGATCATGCGTGACGCCTCGCTCGCGGTTCTCCGCGAGATCGGCGTCGACACCGGCGGGTCGAACGTGCAGTTCGCGATCGACCCCGAAACCGGCCGCATGGCCGTGATCGAGATGAACCCCCGGGTGTCGCGGTCGTCAGCGCTGGCCTCGAAGGCCACCGGCTTTCCGATCGCCAAGGTCGCGGCCAAGCTGGCGGTGGGCTATACGCTCGACGAGGTCCAGAACGACATCACCGGCGTGACGCCGGCGTCGTTCGAGCCGACCATCGACTATGTCGTGACCAAGATCCCGCGCTTCGCCTTCGAGAAGTTCCCGGGCACGGCGCGCCTGCTCTCCACCTCGATGAAGGCGGTGGGCGAGGTGATGGCCATCGGCCGCTGCTTCGAGGAGTCGCTGCAGAAGGCGCTGCGCTCGATGGAGACCGGCCTGACCGGTCTCGACGAGATCGAGATCGCCGGCGGCGCCGGCACCAGCGAGGTCGAGGCCGTGCGCTCCGCCCTGGCGGTGCCGACCCCAGACCGGCTGCTGGTGATCGCCCAGGCGCTGCGCGCGGGCCTGACGACCGAGGAGATCCACGAGGCATCCGATTACGATCCGTGGTTCATCGAGCGTCTGGCCGGCCTGGTCGCGGTCGAGGCCGAGGTGCGCGAGGATGGCCTGCCGTCTGATGCCGCCGGCTGGCGCCGTCTGAAGTCGCTGGGCTTTTCGGACGCCAGGCTGGCGAAGCTGGTCGGTCTCGACGAGGAGATCGTCCGGGCCCGGCGCTGGAAGGTCAGCGTGCATCCGGTGTTCAAGCGGGTGGATACCTGCGCCGCCGAGTTCGAGGCCCGCACGCCCTATATGTATTCGACCTATGAACTGCCGGCCTTCGACGGCACCGTCGAATGCGAGGCCCAGCCCACCGACCGCACCAAGATCATCGTGCTGGGTGGCGGACCGAACCGGATCGGCCAGGGGATCGAGTTCGACTATTGCTGCGTCCATGCCGCCTATGCGCTCAGCGAGGCCGGCTATGAGACGATTATGGTCAACTGCAACCCCGAGACGGTGTCGACCGACTACGACACCTCCGACCGGCTGTATTTCGAGCCGCTGACGGTCGAGGACGTGCTGGAACTGGTGTGGGTGGAGACCCGTAACGGCACGCTCAAGGGTGTGATCGTGCAGTATGGCGGTCAGACGCCGCTGAAGCTGGCCGAGCCGCTGGAAAAGGCCCAGGTGCCGATCCTGGGCACCTCGCCCGATGCGATCGATCTGGCCGAGGATCGTCGCCGCTTCCAGAAACTGCTGAACGATCTGGGCCTGAAGCAGCCGGCCAACGACACCTGCCACAGCGAGGACGAGGCCCTGGCGATCGCCCAGCGCATCGGCTTTCCGCTGGTCGCGCGGCCGTCTTACGTTCTGGGCGGCCGGGCGATGGAAATCGTCCACGACATGGCCGGCCTGTCGTCGTATATGCGCCGGACGGTGCGGGAATTCGGCAACAAGCCGGTGCTGCTCGACCGCTTCCTGACCGATGCGATCGAGGTGGATGTCGACGCGCTCTGCGATGGCGAGCGGGTCGTGGTCGCCGGCATCATGGAACATATCGAGGAAGCCGGCGTCCATTCCGGCGACAGCGCCTGCACATTGCCGCCCTATTCGCTGAGCGACGAGATCATCGCCGAGATCGGCCGTCAGACCGAAGCCATGGCGCTGAAGCTGGGCGTGATCGGGTTGATGAACGTGCAGTTCGCCGTCAAGGATCGCGAGATCTATATCCTTGAAGTCAATCCGCGCGCCAGCCGCACGGTGCCCTTCGTCGCCAAGGCCATCGGTCATCCGATCGCCAAGATCGCGGCACGGGTGATGGCCGGCGAAAAGCTCGACGCCTTCGACCTGACCCAGCACTCGCGCGGGCATATCGCGATCAAGGAAGCGGTCTTCCCCTTCGCCCGCTTCCCCGGTGTCGACATCCTGCTGGGCCCCGAGATGAAGTCGACCGGCGAAGTCATGGGCCTCGACACCGATTTCGGCCGCAGCTTCGCCAAGGCGCAGCTGGCGGCGGGCGTGCGCCTGCCGACCGCGGGCCGGGTGTTCGTGTCGGTGCGCGACGACGACAAGGCGGCCATGGTCGAGATCGCCCGCGGCCTGAATGCTCAGGGCTTCGACATCGTGGCCTCGCGCGGCACCGCACGGGTGCTGACCGATGCCGGCATCGCGGTCGAGATCGCCAAGAAGGCTCATGAGGGCCGGCCGAACATCATCGACCAGATCAAGGACCGGCGGATCGACATGGTGTTCAACACCACCGCCGGATCGCAGGCGATTTCCGACAGCTATTCGCTGCGCCGCGAAACCCTGATGAACAAGGTTCCCTACTTCACCACGGTGGCGGGTTGCCGGGCGGTGGTTCTCGCGATTGCGGCAATCCGGGCCGGCACGCTTGAAGTCCGGTCCCTGCAATCCTATTCTGCCTAGGACGGTCGCTGAAAAACGGCTGATGACATGCGGGGCCGATGAAAATCGGCCCCGCATGTGTTCCTATTGTCGTGCTGCAACATACCCGGCATCCGGTGTCGCGATGATCCGTCGCGGGCCCCGAGGCCGGATGGCGCCGCACAGTCCAGAACCTATCGCGGAACGGCATTCCCCTCGACGATCGCCGCCCGTCCGACGACCAACGTGGAAAGCGTCATACCTATGGAAAAAGTTCCCATGACGTTGGAAGGCTTCGACCGACTGACTGCCGAACTCAAGCATCTGAAGACGGTGGCGCGGCCGGACGTGATCAGTGCGATCGCCGAAGCCCGCGCGCATGGCGATCTGTCCGAGAATGCGGAATATCATGCCGCACGCGACCGCCAGAGTTTTATCGAAGGCCGGATCGGCGAGCTTGAGGACAAGCTTTCGCGGTCGGAGGTCATCGATCCCACCAAGCTTTCGGGCGACCGGGTCAAGTTCGGAGCCACCGTGAAGGTGGTCGACGAAGAGACCGACGAGGAAACCAGCTACCAGATCGTCGGCGTCGATGAAGCCGACCTGAAGATCGGCCGGATTTCCGTGACCTCGCCGATGGCCCGCGCCCTGATCAACAAGGCCGCTGGCGAAACCGTCGAGGTCGCCACCCCCAAGGGGCGGCGGTCCTATGAAATCCTGGCGGTGCGTTTCTGACCATCGGGCGGCAGCGCCGAAAGCCACCACTGAAAGCGGCCGGCGGATCACGATGATCCGCCGGCCGCTTTCGTCTGTCGTCTGTCGTCTGTCGTCTGTCGTCTGTCGTAGGTCGTATATGTCGTATGTCGGGCCGGCACTCAGGCCGGCACATCCGGCTGATCGGGCCCCAGCCGCCGGGCCACGAAGCGGGCCATCGGCGGCCCCAGCAGCACGACCAGGAAGAAGCGCAGGGTCTGCAACGCCATCACGAATGACAGATCCACCCCGCGGCTGGAGGCGGCGATGATCGCGACCGTATCGAGCCCGCCGGGGCTGGTGGCGAGATAAGCCGTCAGCGGGTCTATGCCCAGCACCGCGGTCAGCATCCAGGCGAGCCCGGCGCAGAAGCCGATCAGCACCGCGATCGATGCCAGAATGGTCGGCAGCGCGCGCAGGGCATGCAGCAGCACCCCGCGCGTGAAGCCCAGGCCGACGCTCCAGGCCAGCACCGCATAACTGGATGCCAGCAGCCATTCCGGCAGTTGCAGGGTGATGACACCTGCCGACGACAGCACCGCGCCGCCCAGCATCGGCACCAGCAGGCCGGCCGCCGGCAGCGGGATCAGCCGCCCGGCCACAACCCCGGCCAGCACCAGGGCCAGCGTCTCGGCAAAGGCCGTGGGGTCGATCGCGGGAAACCAGACGATCGGCGGATGGACATTGCCGTCACCGGTGGTCTGCAGCCAGAAATGCGCCAGCATGGCGGCCGCGAAGGCCACGCACAGCACCCGCAGATACTGCATGAACGCCACCAGCCGGGCATCGGCGCCGAAGGCTTCCGCCATGACCACCATCGCCGAGGCGGCGCCGGCCGACGATCCCCAGACCCCCGTGGTGCCTGGCAGGATGTGATTGCGCGCGATCAGCCAGCCGATGGCGCCGCTGAGCAGGATGGTCGAGATCACCACGCCCAGAAACAGCGGCCAGTCGTGGATGAAGGTCACCAGGATATCGGGGGTGACCGAGCCCGCGATCATGCAGCCCAGCACCGATTGCGCGGCAAGAAAGCCGATGCGTGGCATCTTCAGGCCGATACCGCCAAGGGCAAGCGCGATGCCGGCAACCATCGGCCCCAGCAGCAGGGCCGCCGGCAGATCGATGGCGAACATCGCCGCCGTGACCGGCAGCGAGGCTGCGGGCAGCAGCAGCCAGCGCAGCATCCGGATCATGGCCGCGGATCCGGTGCGGCCGGATGCCGGGCCGGCCGGGCTGGCGCCAGGCCGCGGATGAGCGGATGGGTAACACGCAGGCGGAGTGATTGAGGCACGGGGGGCACATATCCGGGACGCAGGTGTCGTCCGGCAGCGGCCATAGATCGGCTGTCGAGGCCCGGATCGGCACGGTTCAAGGCAAGGTCGCCCCGCCTGAACTGAAAACGGCCGCTTTCACCCGAAAGCGGCCGCATGGGTTCAATGCACCGAACCATATTCCCGATGGCTCCACAACCGCCGCCCCCGCCCCCAGGGGCCTGCGGATTTTGCAGAGCACCGGCGCAAGCGGCACCGCGCCGTGCCGCTCAGTCGTCGTCGTGGTCGGACGGGTCCACGGCTTCCAGCAACTCGATCGGCACACCCGGCTCGTATTTCGAGGTGCGGATGGTCAGAGAGGTGCGGACATGGCGCACCGGCGGCGCTGCCGTCAGCTTGGTGGTCAGGAAGCGCTGATAGGCGTCCCAGTCCTTCGACACGATCTTGAGCAGGAAATCGGTCTCACCCGCCAGCATGTAGCATTCACGGACTTCCGGCCAACTGCCGACCAGCGCCTCGAACTTCTTCAGGTCCAGATCGGCCTGGCTCTCAAGGCCAACCCGGGCGAAGACCGTGACCGAAAAGCCCAGATGCTCAGGATCGAGTTCCGCGCGATAGCCACGCACAAAGCCTGCTTCTTCAAGCGCCCTGACGCGCCTCAGGCAGGGCGGCGCCGATATTCCGGCCCGGCGGGCCAGTTCTACATTGGTGATCCGGCCGTCCGACTGAAGATCCGCCAGGATCTTCCGGTCGATTGTATCGAGTTTTACCCGCGGCATGGTCTCGCTGACTCCCTTCCCCCGTCACGGGCCGGTGCGCGGCCGGCACCCGCGATCGCTGGGCAGTCTATAGCAATATTACCCGGACCCATAGCGACAGTTTTCAGTTCTGTCGCGTTTCATGAGCCATGCGATGTTCTTCACCCGGTCGGAACCAGCGGCGGTTGTGGGCGCGGCCGCCAGGCGCGGCCCGCGCGGCGAAGCGGTTCCGTTCCGGCGCCGCGGACTTTATAGTCCCCCTGAAGCCCTCTCAAGCACGAAACGATCTTTCACGGCCGCCTGCGGGCAATGACATACCCCGGCCAGATGCCAACCGCCCGCCACTCGCGAGATCCGATGCCCCGAAACCCGCCTTCACGCCACGGCGCCCATCCGCCGCTGATCCGCGTGCTGACCGATGATCGCGCCGGCAACAATGCCCAGGTGCTGGGCGTCGCTGAGGCACTGGACTGGCCGATCGAGGAAACCCGCCTCGCCTATGACCGGCTGGTGCGCCTGCCCAACTGGCTGCGCGGCCGGTCAACGACCGGGCTGACCGCAGCCGCCGCCACCGCACTGGACGCAGGCGCCCCGCCCGATGTGGCGATCGCCGCTGGCCGTCGCGCCACGCCGGCGCTCCGGCGGCTGAAGCAGCGCCATCCGATGATGGTGGCGCTCCAGATCATGTGGCCGGGCAGACCGACCGGCGGCCTCGACCTGATCGCGGTGCCCGCGCATGACCGCGCGGCGACCCGCCACCCGGCCGACCCGCGGGTCATCGTCACCCTGGGCGCGCCCAATCGCGTGACGCCGGCAAAGCTTCGGGCCGCCGCCGTCGGCTGGACCCACCGGGTCGCCGCCACGGGTCTCGTGGCCGGCGCCGGGCCACGGATCGGGCTGCTGGTCGGCGGCAGCACCAAACGCGCGCCGTTCACAACCGATGATGCCCGGCGGTTGGGGACGATGGTGGCCGAACTGGCCCGCCGCACCGGCGGCTCGGTGATCGCCACCAACAGCCGCCGAACCGGCGACGCCGTCACCGCCGCGCTTGATGCGAGCCTCGCCCCCTGCCGATACTGGCTGCATGATGTGGCAAAGGGCGGCGACAATCCCTATTTCGGCATTCTGGGGCTGGCGGACCTGATCGTCGTCACCGGCGACAGCATGTCGATGGCATCTGAAGCCGCCAGCACCGGCCGGCCGGTCGCGATCTTCGCGCCCGGCGGCGGCACATCGAAAGAGGCACGGCTGCACCGGGCGCTTTATGCACAGGGTGCCGCACGGCCGCTGAACGCGGATTTCATGGCCGCGGGTGAAACAATGTGGCGCTATACCCCGTTGCAGGATGCGGCGGTGGTGGCCACGGCGGTTCGCCGGCTGGTCGCGCGGTCCGCGCCCCGTTAACCCCAACTGCGGCGTATTGCCCGGCCCTTGCTCAAAAGCCGGCCCTTGCGCAAAAAGCTGGCCCGATACGCCCGATCCCGCTAGTGTCCGTGCCCCCTGCCACAGCCTGCGACGGGCAGATGCCAGGGGCGCCACCTGTCCATCCACCAGGGACCGCGAGCCGCAGGGCGCAAAACCCGAAGGCCTGCGTCCAGCGTTCGCCAGCCAGGAAAGCCGATCGTCATGAGCGCCACCCATCACAGCAAGGTTCTGATCCTGGGATCCGGCCCCGCCGGCCTGACTGCCGCGATCTATGCCGCCCGCGCGATGCTGGAACCGATCCTGGTGCACGGGCTTCAGCCCGGCGGCCAGATGACGATCACAACCGACGTCGAGAACTTTCCGGGCTTTCCGGACGTCATCCAGGGCCCCTGGCTGATGGAGCAGATGCAGCGCCAGGCAGAGCATGTCGGCACCCGGTTTCATCACGACATCATCGTCGACATCGATTTCAGCCAGCGGCCATTCGTGGCCCGCGGCGACAGCGGCGACATCTATACCGGCGACACGGTCATCATCTCCACCGGCGCCCAGGCAAAATGGCTGGGGCTTGAGGGCGAAGAGACCCTGAAAGGTTTCGGCCTGTCGGCCTGCGCCACCTGCGACGGGTTCTTCTATCGCAACCGCAAGGTCGCGGTGGTCGGCGGCGGCAACACCGCCGTCGAAGAGGCCCTGTACCTGACCAACCACGCCGACAAGGTCTATCTGATCCACCGCCGGGACGAGCTGCGCGCCGAGAAGATGCTTCAGGAACGGTTGTTCGCCAACCCGAAGATCGAAATGGTGTGGAACGCCACCATCGACAGCTATCTGTCGGAAAGCGCGCATGGTGGCCCGGCCTCGGTGACCGGCGCGCGGCTGAAGAACACCAATGACGGCAGCCTGACCGACCTGCTGGTCGACGGCGTGTTCATCGCCATCGGCCATGCCCCGGCGACCAGCCTGTTCGCGGACAAACTGGAGCTGGACAATGACGGCTATCTGATCACACAGGCCGACAGCACCCGCACCGGTGTGCCCGGCGTGTTCGCCGCCGGCGACGTTCAGGACAAGATCTTCCGGCAGGCGGTGACCGCTGCCGGCACCGGCTGCATGGCCGCCCTGGAAGCCGAACGCTTCCTGGCCGGCACCGCGCATCACGGCGTGGAAGTGGCGGCCGAATAGGCCGGACCGGCCCGGACGACGGTCGGCGATATCGTGCCCGCGGGGCCCGGGATTGCCGACCCGTCGATCATTGTTCCAACACTTCCTTTGAAGACCGGCGCCCGGCACCGTAAGATCGGGAAAAAGACAAATGACATGGGGTGCGGCGGCCAGACGTTCGTACGCCCACTGCTTCAGCGGAGCCTCGCGAGCCTGATATGGACTGGGACCGGGTCAAGATCTTCCACACCGTCGCCGAGGCCGGCAGCTTCACGCATGCAAGCGAGTTGCTGAACCTCAGCCAGTCGGCCATCAGCCGGCAGATCAGCGCGTTGGAGGAGAGCCTCGGCGTACCGCTGTTCCATCGCCACGCCCGCGGCCTGATTCTGACAGAACAAGGCGAGTTGCTGCGCAACACCGCACGCGACGTCTTCGCCAAACTGTCGATGGCCGAAGCGATGCTGACCGAAAGCCGCGAACGGCCGAAAGGACCGCTGAAGGTGACCACCACGGTCGCCTTCGGTTCGGTCTGGCTGACGCCGCGCATCCACGGCTTCGTCACCCTGCATCCGGACGTCACCATCACCCTGCTGCTCGACGACAGCGAGCTGGATCTGGGGATGCGCGAGGCGGATATCGCGATCCGGATGTCGCCACCCCGCCAGCCGGATCTGGTGAAACGCAAGCTGATGACCATCCGCCACGGCATCTATGCCTCGCCGGATTACATCAACCGGTCGGGCATGCCCAAGTCACCGGCGGAACTGGATGATCACAAGCTGATCGTGTTCGGCGAGGACACGGCGGCCCCGATCGCCAACGCCAACTGGATCCTGGATGTGGGTGCCACGGCCGGCAAGCCGCGGCGGCCGATCCTGAAGGTCAACAACATCTATGGCATTCTGCGTGCCGTGGAAAGCGGACTCGGCATCGCCTCGATCCCCGATTACATGGTGCGCGAGAACGGCAATGTCGTGCAGGTGCTGCCGGAACTGGAAGGCCCGCAATCAGAGGTCTATTTCGTCTATCACGAGGAATTGCGCCATTCCAAGCGCATCGCGGTGTTCCGAGACTTCCTGATCCGCGAGATCGAACAGAGCCTTCGCTGACCAGGCCATGGCGGCAGCCGGGTATCGGACGATCAGATGCCTGCGCTGCCGCTTTCGCCCTCGGCCGTTCCGGCATCGCTCGTGACAACCCGGTTGCGGCCGGCACGTTTGGCCGCATACAGCGCCTTGTCCGCCCGCGACAGCACGCGGTCGATATCGTCGCCCGGCGCCGAGAACCGGGCAACCCCGAAGCTGGCGGTCAGGCGGATTTCATCCTCTTTCCACGGCAGGCGGATGGCGGCAATGATGCTCCGCAGCCGTTCGGCGATCTGATCCAGCTCGCCCGCATCGATATCGGGCAGCAGCACCGCGAATTCCTCGCCGCCCAGCCGGCCCACGACATCAGTCTCACGCAGCGCCTCGGACACACGCCCCACGAACAGGCGCAGCGCCTCATCGCCCGCGGCATGGCCGAAGCGATCATTGATGGTCTTGAACTGGTCGATATCGGCCATCATCACCCCGGACGATATGCCATCCTGCTGCCAGCGCTGGCTGAGTGCCCCGGCAACCTCCATGAAGTGGCGACGGGTGGCGGCACCGGTCAGTTCATCGACCGCGGCCAATGCCTCCAGCCGCCGGGTCAGCGCCTCCCGTGCCCGAACCTCGGCCTCCAGCCGCTGGTTCAGGCGCCGCAATTCGTCCTGCATCCGGTCGGACAACCGCACCAGCCGGCGCTGTTCACGATACCCCTGACGATAGGCGCGCATCAGGCTGCGGACGCCGTCGGAAACCTCCTCCAGTTTCCGGATCATCTGCTCGCCTTCGGCGATCATCGCCTCTTCCTGATCGAAGAGCGAGAAATCGCTGTTGGTCGTATCCAGCGGCCGTCTGATCTTCGTCATCCGGAAGGCTCCTCGTCCGCGCACATCACGAAGTCGATTGCGTCGAGGTCCGACGCAAAGTCTTCTCCGAATTCTTCCATGGTCTCATCATCGGGCGCAAAGTGCCAGTTCACCGTGACCGACCGACCATTCGCGGCCGCCTCTTCCAGCATCTGAAAGATGTTCATCAACGCCTTGGCGCTCGAAGAATTGAAGTAGATCAGCGCAATATCCACTGTGACGCTGGGCCCCTCCATCTGAAGAAAGGCGCGCAGACCATGCAGGATCGGGCCGAAGAACGCTGCCGCATCCTCGGGATAGGACTCACCCGACAGCGCCAGCGCGCCTGCCGCCGGATCGAACCGCACGGCCGGCGACCGATCGGTGGCCGGCAGATCGATGCCGGAGAACAGGACAGACGAAACAGCGGTCATATGAACACCCTGATGCCATAGAAGGTGGTCTGCGCATCGACCTCGAAGAAGTCGAACTCGATCGGGCTGCTGGCGCGGCGGGCAATCTCGATCAATCCCAGCGTGGCGCCCTGGCTTTCGGCCTCGGGCTCTTCCTTCAGCTTGCGCCGGTATAGCACCTTCAGCTCTTCGGGCGACAGGGCCGCCAGTTCCTCCAGCCGGCTGCGCAGCCGGGGCGCCTTGGCGCTGTCGATCATGTTGGCGCAGATCACGAAGAACCGGCCGCCATCCTTGCCGACGGTCACGATGCCCGAGCGCAGCGCGCCTGCCCCCGCCCCCGCATCCCCAGCGGCCGTGCCGGCCGATCCTTCGGCGTCACCGGAATAGCGGATGATGTTCTGCACCTGCTCGACAAACACCGAGAACACGCGCTTGGTAAGGTTGCGATCGGTGTCGTCCTGCTCAAGCTTGCGACGCAACGCCTCGCCCAACGAAAACAGGATGCCCTCGGACATGATGCCGCTATAGACCAGCATCAGCTTGTGGGCCTGGATCTGCGACCGGAATTCGAAAAGCTCTCGTGCAAGCACGTCGCCGCTCCTCAGGCAGTCACCGCGTCCGGGCTCGTGCCGGCGCGGGAATGGACATCGTCGGGTAGCCGTGGCTGAAATGCCACCATGGTCATGTCGTCACGCCGGGCCTCGGCCCCGCGATAGCGGTCGAGATCGGCGCACAGCCCCTGGATCTGATCCTCCAGCGACAGATGCGCCAGTCGTGCCAGGGTCGCCGCCACCCGTCTGCGCCCGAAAACGCGCTTGGGTCGGCCGCCGACATGGTCGGAAACGCCATCGGTCCATAGATAGAACCGCTCACCCGGCAGCACCTGATGGCAATGCACCGGCACCGATCCCGGCGGCGGCAGGGTTCGATAGCCCAGGCTCCGCCGGACACCGGTATGCGACATCACACCATCCGGGCCGATCACCGTCAGCGACAGGCCGGCGCCGGCAAAATACAGCAGCCCGGTCGCTTCGTCATAGATGCATACCCCCGCATCCAGCCCGTCATCCGACATGTCCCAGGGCGCACGGCCATCATCGGCCCCTGTCGCCGGATCCGGCGCCTCCTGGCGCAGACGATGGCGGACAATGCGGTCAAGCTCGGTCAGGATGACATCCGGCTGCGGGAAGATCGGCCGGTCCAGAATGCGCCGCAGCGCCGATGCCACGACCATGGTCATGAAGGCGCCCGGCACACCATGGCCTGTGCAGTCGGCGACCAGGACAAGCGCCTGACCATCGCGCCGCTCCATCCAGCAATAATCGCCGCCCACCAGATCGAGCGGTTCCCACAGCACCGCCATCTCGGTCATCACCGGGGCCAGCACCGTCGCATCGGGCAGAATGCCTTCCTGGATGCGGCGGGCATAGCGGATGCTCTCCATCACCTGATGATTGGCCGCCTCCAGGGCCTGGTTCTTGTCGACCAGATCGGATTGCGCCCGTTGCAACGCCGCCAGCAGCCGCTTGGCGTCATCGCCCGAGCGCAGGCCATCGACCATGCGGTTGAAGGCGGCACCGGCCTGCCCCAGCTCGTCATCGCCGACATCATCGAGTTGCACCCAGGATTTGCGCTCGACCTGCCGCATGGCCGCCAGCATGCGCGCCAGCGGCTTCACCACCAGCCGGCGCATGACGATCTGAACCGTGATCGACAGCGCCGCCGCCAGCACCAGCACCGCGAGCAATGCCGTCATCGCCAGCAGTGCCGCGGTGCGGTTCAACTCCTCGGTGCCGATCACCAGTTCGATCCGCCCCACCTTCAGATCGGCCTTGGGCTCGACGATATCGCGGCTGACCACGATCGTATCGGTGGCGTTCAGCGCCGCGGCATCGCCAGTCTGGAACAACACCTTGCCCAGTTCGTCGAAGACACGGGCATAGCGGAAGCCGTCATCGGTGGCCAGGGCCTGCACCTGCGGTTCGAACACCGTCCGGTCCAGATACCAGATCGGGGTGGCGATCGCCCGGGCGGTCAGCTCGGCCATGATCTGGGCGCGATGGGTCAGGGCATTGCGCTGGTCGGTCCAGGTGATCCAGGCAATGCCGCCCTGGATCAGCAGCAGCACCAGCACCACCACCGGCAGGGTGCGGCGGAACAGCTTGCCGGCCAGCGACCGTGCGGGGCGGCCGCCGTTTGCCGTATCACCGCCGGAAGGGACCGGGGCAGCGGGGGCCGCAACATTGCGCCGCTCAACGGGTTGCATGATCGATCGTCCTCAGATCAGCGCGGCGCCGGCGCCGCTGCGGAGGATGGCGGCGCGGGCGCCTGCACCGCCCTCTCCAGCGGCATGGGTGCCAGACCATAGGCCTGCCACAACGGAGCCAGTCTGCCCTGGCGCTGCAGATCGGCCAGCAGGCCAAAGACGGTGTCAGCCGATGGCGTGGTGCCTGGCCGCCCCAGAACCCTGAGGTCGTTGGTCTGGTCGAAGCGGGCCGACACCAGCACCTGCTCCCGATCGTCCGGATGCTGCTGCAGATACCGCTCCAGATGGGACTTCGTCACCACGCCGGTGTCGACCCGGCCGCGCAGCACCAGCGCGATCACCGCCGCGGTGTCGTTGACCAGCGCGATATCGAAACGCTTCCGCAATTCAGTGGGATCGTTCTGGAAGTCGGCGAAGCGATAGTTGTAGCCCAGGATCGCCGCGATCCGGCGGCTGGCGATATCATCGAACCAGCTCTCGTCCCGGTCGGGCCCGGCCCGGGCGATATAGACATCGCCATCCTCGGCGATCGTCCCGGAGGTCTCCATCACGATGCCCGCGGCCGACCAGCCCCAGGCCATCTTCTCGAACAGCAGCAGGTCGAACCGCCCGGCCGTATAATCCTGATAGCGACGCGCCGGCGTGGTCGGCACGAACACGAAATTCCATCGATCCTGAACGGCGTTCAGGGCGGCGATGGTGTCGATGATCAGGCCGGTGGCCGGCCCGCCGCCGATATCCATCTCGACATAGGGCGGGAACTGATAGCCGCCGATCGGCACGTCACGACGCAGGCCCACGGTATCCGCTGCCAGGGCGGTCGCTATATGTCCAGACACAGCAACCAGCATCACCGCCAAGAACCTGGCCAACAGACGCACGCTTTCCCGGTCTCCTGCTGCGGACGGCCTGACACGCCTGTCCAGGCACCGAAACGACAGGGCGGCCGGCCTGCGGGGCCCGTCGCCGTTGTCGGTCGGAGGCCGCCGGACCATCCGGCACGGGACCCCGATCAGGGCCGCATCCTAGCAATATCCAGATCGGATTCCCATTGGTGTTGCGGTGCGGCTTTGTGGTTTAGCGGCCTGATTTCTCAGGAGATGGCCTGATCCGCTCGCGGGTTGGGAGCATGTCCGCACCGGTCTGGCAGGCGCCGCCGGGCACGCCGGACGCGCGTGGGACGAGGGGTAAATACACCTGCCTCAAAGGGACCGGCTCCAGGCCATGGCTCTGCCAGAGCGGCGCCAGCCGGTCGGCGGCATCCAGATCCGCCAGCAGGCAGCGCACCGCATACGCCGATAATGTCGCCTCAGGATGTGCCAGCACGCGGAGATCATAGAGCTGATCGAGACGCGTTGAGATCAGTATCCGCGCCCGATCCTGCGGGTGCCGGTTCAGATAGCGTTCCAGAAAGGATCTGGTCACCACGCCGGCCATCACCCGTCCGCGCAGCACCAGCGCAATCACCGCCTCGCTGTCGTTGACCAGCACGATATCGAACCGGCTGCGCAATTGGACCGGATCGTTCTGGAAGTCCGCGAACTGATAGTGATAGCCAAGAATGGCGGCGATCTTCTGGTCGGTGACCGTGTCGAACCAGCCCTCATCGCGATCCTGACGCGCCTGGGCGATATACACCTCGCCATCGGCGCCGATGGTCCCGGAGGCGTCGACCGCGATCCCTTGATCGGTCCATCCCCAGTTGGTCATCTCGAACAGCATGATGTCGAAGCGGCGATTGGTGAAATCCTGGTAGCGCCGGGTCGGTGTGGTCGGCACGAAGACGAAGCGGTAACGATCCTGCTGTGCGTTCAACGCCGAAATGGTCTCGATCGTCAGGCCGGTGATGCTGCCGTCCGACCGGTTCATCTCGACATAAGGCGGAAACTGATAGCCGCCGACCAGCACGGTGAGCGGCAGCTCTGCCATCGGCTCGGCCGCTGCGGCGGCCGGCGGATGATGAATGGCGCCGGCAAGTGTCGCCAGGATGGCCAGGATCATTGCGGAGACATACATGGCATTCACCCTCGCCTCCTCTGGCCTGCATCAGCCCACGGGCTCTGGCCCGCATCAGCCCATGACCGCCCATGCCTCATGCCAGAGGAGAGTTGCGGTGTCATGACAGCGGCCCTGATCGCACCCCAAATACGCGCAAAAAGAAAGCCATGCGCAACGTGCATGGCTGAACTGTCTTCGGGGCTCTGGCGCTCGGCGCCGTGGCGTCCTATATGCACTGCAACATCGTCGAGGTCATCCTCCGATGCCACGGAAACAGATGGCTCCCCCATCGGTTTCCGCATCCGGGTCTCCCCCCGGGTGCAAAGGTCTCCCTGACCTTTTTCGCGTCTCCCAGACGTGAAGCCTCCCTGTCAGACTTCAGCCGGGCCGCAAGGCCCGGCTTTTTTTTTGCCGGCACCTTGGCTCCCGCCACCGCAGGTGGCAGGTATGACAATCGAGTGATCCGCAGACGGCACGTATAACAATCGAGTGATCCGCAGACGGACCGGCGACCATAGAGGCCAGCCCGTCAACGGTCTGCGGATCAGGGGCGCTTCCTCACGCAACACGACGCCAGCCGGCATCTTTTATAACAGGAGCGCGAAGAACGGAGCGGCCGACGGGACGATACCGGTGATGCCGACGGGCCTCCCCTCCCTCGTGGCATCGGATATCGCGGCGTTCTGCGACCGGCGTCACTGCCGGGCGGGTGCCTGTGCCCCGGATGTCTCGTCCGAAGCTGTCGTCGTGTGCCTCAGGCGGGTGCCTGTGCAACGCGATCGCGCGCAACGCGGCTGCCATCGGCCGTTCCGTTCGTCGTGTCGGCGGCAGCCCTCCCCAGTTCCACCGCCGGCCCGTCGCGACCATGTTTTCGTCCGGTCTGACGATGCGCAAATATGACGCAGCCAGCCGATCCACGCAAGTCCGTTGTGCGCGGGACGCATGGCAGGTGATGGAAACCGCGTATGACGGCGATCAGCGGAACAGACGGTCGCCGTCGTTGACACCGGTATAAAGGCTGGCGACCTGCTCGCCATAGCCGTTCCACTTCAGGGTCGGCACGTCCTCGCCGGTATCGATCATCTTCTCGGTTGCCTGGCTCCAGCGCGGATGGGCGACTTCGGGGTTCACATTGGCCCAGAAGCCGTATTCGCGGCTTTCAAGCTGCTCCCAGAAACTGGTCGGGCGTTCATCGGTGACGGTGAAGCGCACGATCGACTTGATCGACTTGAAGCCATATTTCCAGGGCGTCACCAACCGCAGCGGCGCGCCATGCTGGCGGGGCAGCGGCTTGCCGTAGATGCCGGTGGCGATGAAGGCCAGATCATTGGCCGCCTCGTCCAGCGTCAATCCCTCGACATAGGGCCAGGGCAGCCAGATGGAGCGCTGACCATGGGCCATGCCGCTGTCCTCAAAAGTCTCCATACGCAGGTACTTCGCGCCGGCCTTGGGCCCGGCCATCTTCACCAGCGCCGACAGCGGAAAGCCACTCCACGGCACCACCATCGCCCAGGCTTCGACACAGCGGAACCGATAGATCCGCTCTTCCAGCGCCATCTTCCGGATCAGGGCATCGGCATCCAGGGTCTGCGGATTATCGACCATGCCGTCGATGGTGACCGTCCAGGGCTGAAGCGTCAGCTTCTGGGCGTCGGGCCAGATCCGCTTATGGGTGCCGAATTCATAGAAATTGTTATAGGACGAGGCGATCTTCTCGGGCGTCAACGGCCGGCCGGCATCGGCATAGGCGGGGTTGCGGTCAACCGGATACAGCCCCGTCCACGGGTTGTCGGTGGGCGCGTCGCCCGGCTGATAGGCATGGGCATGACCGGGCGCCAGCAGCGCCCCTGCCACACCGCCGCCCATGGCGGCACCCATGGCGCCAAACCCCATGGCCTTCAGCACCGAGCGTCGATCGCGCCACACGGCCTCGGGCGTGACGTCGCGTTCCGGCAAATTCCAGCTGCGGCGACGGATGATGCGCATCGAACAAACTCCTGACGGTTCCGGTGGGCTTTGAAACCTGACGTCCCACCATGGAGATTAGATCCCCGCC
Source organism: Tistrella bauzanensis (assembly GCF_014636235.1). Classification (NCBI taxonomy): domain Bacteria; kingdom Pseudomonadati; phylum Pseudomonadota; class Alphaproteobacteria; order Geminicoccales; family Geminicoccaceae; genus Tistrella; species Tistrella bauzanensis. The sequence continues at coordinate 219,828 of NZ_BMDZ01000001.1, read as the reverse complement.
GCCACACATCAAAGCGGATGACGCGCCGATCACGCAGGCGTGAAGGCCCCCCTGACATACAGAACCCCGGCAGCCGAAGCTGCCGGGGTTCTGTATGTCGTGCCGGGGATATGCCGGCCGGATATGCCGGCCGGACAGGGCCGCCGGTCAGACCAGATCGTTGCAGGCCCGGGCGATGCGGCCGCAGGCTTCTTCCAGCACCTCGTCGGCGGTGGCATAGGAGATGCGGAAATAGGGGTCGAGACCGAAGGCCGCGCCATGCACGACGGCGATGCCGACATGCTCCAGCAGATAGCCCGCGAAATCCTCGCTCGACCCGATCACCTGCCCCTGCGGGGTCTTCTTGCCCAGCACGCCCTCGCAGGACGGATAGACATAGAACGCGCCCTCGGGCACCGGGCAGACCAGGCCGGGGGCCTGGTTCAGCAGCCGCACCACCAGATCGCGGCGGACCTGGAAGCGGCGCGCGCGCTCGGCGATGAAATCCTGCGGGCCATTCAGCGCCTCGACCGCGGCCGCCTGACTGATCGAGGACGGGTTCGACGTCGACTGCGACTGAATGGCGGTGATCGCCTTGATGATGTTGGCGGGGCCGCCGGCATAGCCGATGCGCCAGCCGGTCATCGAATAGGCCTTGGAAACGCCGTTCACGGTGAGGGTGCGGTCATACAGCTCCGGCGCCACCTGCGCGATGGTGGCGAATTCGAAGCCGTCATACAGGATGTGCTCGTACATATCGTCGGTCAGCACCAGCACATGCGGGTGACGGACCAGAACATCGGCCAGCGCCCGCAATTCGGCGGCCGAATAGGCGGCACCGCTGGGGTTGCTGGGCGAATTCAGGATCAGCCACTTGGTGCGGGGCGTGATCGCCGCCTCAAGCTGGGCCGGCTGGATCTTGAATCCGGTCTCGCGGCCGGCTTCAACGAAGACCGGCACGCCTTCGGCCAGCAGCGCCATATCGGGATACGACACCCAGTACGGCGCCGGAATGATCACCTCGTCGCCCGGGTTCAGCGTGGCCATGAACGCGTTGTACAGCACCTGCTTGCCGCCGGTGCCAACCACGATCTGGTTCGCCGCGTAGTCCAGGCCGTTCTCGCGCTTGAACTTGTTCCGCACCGCCTCGATCAGCGCCCGGGTGCCCTGCACCGGCGTGTACTTGGTCTGGCCATCGCGGATCGCCTTGATCGCGGCGTCCTTGATGTTGTCGGGGGTGTCGAAATCGGGCTCGCCCGCGCCCAGGCCGATGATGTCGCGACCAGCTTCCTTGAGCTGGGCGGCCTTGGCGGTGACGGCAAGCGTCGGCGACGGCTTGATGCGGGACAGGCGGTCGGCGATCACGGACATTGGATCAGCTCTTCGGCTGGGAAACAAAACGGGTGAACGATGCGCCGCCGATCGGAGAAAATGGCGCGCTGTCAGCATGCTGACCGGCCCCGTCTCCGGCAAACGGACATCCGGGCGGCAACGTACTCCCGGCCCCCGGGCCTTTCAACGGAAAAGCCCTCAACCGAAGGCCTCCCGCGCCCCCTCCTTGCGCGGTTCACACACCCGCTGAAAAAGCTGCAAAAGATACTATATTGGGTTGCACGCCTCCCCCATCGGTACCGGAGTTCCGAGATCATGCCCGGCAGCCTGTCTGCTCTGACGCCCGACCGGCAGTCACCCGATCCGATGCCGACCCGTCCGGACGGGCCGGCCGACTTCCGTCTGGTCAGCGCCTATCAACCAGCCGGAGATCAGCCGACAGCGATCGCCGAATTGATCGATGGAATCCGCGGCCACGAGCGCGATCAGGTTCTGCTGGGTGTGACCGGATCGGGCAAGACCTTCACCATGGCCCAGGTGATCGCCGCCGAGAAACGCCCTGCCCTGATTCTGGCGCCGAACAAGACTCTTGCCGCTCAGCTTTATGGCGAGATGAAGGAATTCTTCCCCGACAACGCCGTGGAGTATTTCGTCTCGTATTACGATTATTACCAACCCGAAGCCTATGTGCCGCGCTCGGACACCTATATCGAGAAAGAAGCCTCGATCAACGAGCAGATTGATCGGATGCGCCACTCGGCGACACGGGCGCTGCTGGAACGTCGCGACGTGGTCATCGTCGCCTCGGTGTCGTGCATCTATGGTATCGGCGCGGTGGAAACCTATGCCCGGATGACCCTCGACGTGTCGAAGGGCGAAACGCTCGATCGCAATGCCTTCGTCAAGCGGCTGGTGGAGTTGCAGTACAAGCGCAACGATACCGGCTTCCAGCGCGGCGCCTTCCGGGTGCGCGGCGATGTGGTGGAAATCTTCCCCGCCCATCTGGAAGACCGCGCCTGGCGGCTGAGCCTGTTCGGCGACGAGGTGGAACAGATCGTGGAGTTCGACCCGCTGACCGGCGAGAAGACCGGCAGCTTCCCGAAGGTCAGGATCTATCCCAACAGCCATTACGTGACACCGAAGCCGACACTGGCCCAGGCGTCGAAGCAGATCATGCAGGAGTTGAAGACCCGGCTGGTCCAGTTCGAGGCCGATGGCAAGCTGCTGGAAGCACAGCGCCTGGAACAGCGCACCATGTTCGATCTGGAAATGATCGAGGCCACCGGCTCCTGCGCCGGCATCGAGAACTATTCACGCTATCTGTCGGGCCGCGCGCCGGGCGAGCCGCCGCCGACGCTGTTCGAATATCTGCCGGAAGATGCGATCCTGTTCGTGGACGAAAGCCATGTCACCGTGCCCCAGGTCGGCGGCATGTTTCGCGGCGACTTTCAGCGCAAATCGACCCTGTCGGAGTTCGGCTTCCGACTGCCGTCCTGCGCCGACAACCGGCCGCTGAAATTCGAGGAATGGGACGCGATGCGGCCGCAATCGGTGTTCGTATCGGCGACCCCAGGGCCTTGGGAGATGGAACGCACCGGCGGCCTGTTCGTGGAACAGGTGATCCGCCCGACCGGGCTGATCGATCCGCCGGTGATCGTGCGGCCCTGCACGCGCCAGGTCGACGATCTGCTGGGGGAAGCCCGCGACACCATCGCCCGCGGGTATCGGGTTCTGGTCACCACCCTGACCAAACGCATGGCCGAGGATCTGACGGAATACATGCACGAGGCCGGGCTGAAGGTCCGCTATCTGCATTCCGACATCGAGACCCTGGAGCGGATCGAGATCATCCGCGACCTGCGCAAGGGCGTGTTCGATATCCTGATCGGGATCAACCTGTTGCGCGAGGGTCTGGATATCCCGGAATGCGCTCTGGTGGCGATTCTGGATGCCGACAAGGAAGGTTTCCTGCGGTCCAAGACCTCGCTGGTTCAGACCATCGGGCGCGCGGCCCGCAATATCGATGGCCGGGTGCTGTGCTATGCCGACCATATGACCGAAAGCCTGAACTATGCCATCGCCGAGACCGAGCGACGGCGCGCCAAGCAGGTCGCCTATAACGAGGAGCACGGCATCACGCCCGAAAGCGTGCGCAAGACCATCGGCGCGGCGCTGGGATCGGTCTATGAGGCCGATTACCTGAAGGTGGATGTCGACGAGGCCGAGGGCGGCCACCTGGTCGGCCATAACTTGAAGGCCTATAAGGAGGATCTGGAAAAGCGGATGCGCGAGGCTGCCGCCGATCTGGAATTCGAGGAGGCGGCCCGCCTGCGCGACGAGTTGAAGCGCCTGGATGCCGCCGAACTGGGGCTGGCCGAAGCCGGCGCCCCCATGCTGTCGCCCCCACGGGGGCGCGGCGGATCGCGATCCCTCGACAGCAGAGCCGCCACGGTCAGTGGCGGCGCCAAGGCCGGCGGGCGGCGCGGCGCCATGAAATCCGGACGCCCCACCGGCCGCAAGCGCGGCTGAGGGCCACAATGTCTGCGCCCGTTACGCGGCATCCGATCCGTCCTTGAAATCGCAGCGTAGGAGAACTGTGCGCCTGCGCGTATCATCGCCGGCAACAGGTGATGGCGCCATCGCAGACGCCACAGCAGGCGGGGCTTCGGGGGACTGGACGTGCGGATCATCGGGCAGATCGTGTTGATCGCCGGGCTTGCAGCGGCAGGCGCGGGTGCGTGGTATGGCTGGGACCACCTGACCGGGGGGGAAACGGGCACGGCATCCGCCACCATCGCCCCCGCCGGACAACAGCCGGTGCGGGTGGAGCTGGAAACGGTGACCCCGCGCCAGCTGGCCCGGACGGTGGAGGCCGTGGGCACGGCGCGCGCGATCGAGGCGATCACCGTTTCCACCAAGATTTCCGGGCGGATCACCGACCTGAACTTCATCCCCGGCGGCACGGTCGAGGCCGGCCAGGTGCTGGCGGTGCTCGACGATGCCGGCGCCCGCGCCGATGTCGCCCGCCTGGAAGCGGCGGTGAAGGAAGCCACCACCCAGTTGGAACGCACCCGGCAGCTGCGCCGGGGCAACGCCGTTTCGGCCGCTGAATTCGACACCCGGACCACCGAGCTCACCGCCGCCCGCGCCACCCTGGCCTCGGCGCGCGCAACCCTGGCCGATCATCGCGTGGTCGCCCCCTTTCCCGGCCGGGTGGGGTTGAAGCAGGTGAGCGTGGGCGCCGTGGTCGGCCCCGATACCGCCATCACCACCCTCGACAACATCGATCCGATCAAGGTGGCCTTCGCGGTGCCCGAAACCGCGCTGGCCCAACTCGCCCCCGGCCAGATGGTCGCGGCGGCGAGTGCGGCCTATCCCGCCACCGCCTTCGTCGGCACGGTCCGGTTCATCGACACCCGCATCGACGTGTCCACGCGCGCGGTGACGGTCGAAGCCGAGATCGACAACGCCGACGGCCGGCTGAAGCCCGGCATGTTCCTGGCCGTCACCCTGACACTCGACCCCGGGCCCGACGTGCCGACCATTCCCGAACAGGCGCTGATCCGCGAGGGCCGGCTGGCCTATGTCTATGTCGCAGCCGCCGACGGCACGGCCGAGCGCCGGGTGGTGGAACCCGGCCGGCGCCAGAACGGCCAGGTCGAGATTCTGGCAGGGCTTCAGGCCGGCGAGCAGGTGGTTGCAGCGGGCCACCAGCGCCTGCGCAACGGCGCGCCCATCGCCGTCACCGCACCCGCACCCGCACCCGCCAACGTGACCGCCGGCTGAGCACCACCACGAACAGCCTGCACCATCCAGATCGCGGTGACGCCCCCAACCGGGGCCGGAATGCTGCGCAACAGAGGCCGGCCCCGCTATGATCCTGTCGGATGTCTCCATCAAGCGCCCGGTCTTTGCGACCGTGCTGTCCCTGCTGCTGATCGTGGTGGGGCTGGCCGCGGGCCTGCGGCTGGCGGTGCGTGAATATCCCGATGTCGACACGCCGCAGGTCTCGGTCGGCACGTCATTCCGTGGCGCGCCGGCGTCCCTGGTCGAAACCCAGGTGACCGAGATCATCGAAGGGGCGGTCAGCGGCATCGAGGGCATCCGGACCCTGCGCTCGGTCAGCCGCGACGGCCGCTCGTTCGTGAACATCGAATTCAATGTCGAGCGCGACCTGGAGGCCGCCACCAACGACGTCCGCGACAAGGTCGCCCAGGTGATCGACGATCTGCCCGAGACGGCGGAACAGCCGATCATCTCGAAGGCCGACGCCGACAGCCGGCCGATGCTTTGGATGACCTTGACCTCGAATGCCCGCGACGCGCTGGCGCTCACCGATTACGCCGACCGCTTCATCGTCGACCGGCTGTCGGTGGTGCCGGGTGTGGCCTCGGTCTATATCGGCGGCGAGCGGCGCTATGCGATGCGGATCTGGATCGACCGCCAGGCGCTGTCGGCCCGCGGCCTGACGGTGAACGACGTCACCGCCGCACTCAACCGCGAGAACCTGGAACTGCCGGCCGGCAGCATCGAGACCACCAATCGCGAGGTCACGATCCGCACCGACACCCGGTTCGCGACCGAGGCCGATTTCCGCCAGCTTGTGGTCAGCGGCGGCGCCGATGGCCGGCCGATCCGGCTGGGCGACATCGCCCGCATCGAGGTCGGTGCCGAGGATTACAAGAACGAGATCCGCTCCAACGGCCAGCAAGGCATCGGCGTCGGCGTCATCCGCCAGTCGAAGGCCAACACACTGGATGTGGCGAACGGCGTGCGCGCGGAAGTCGAGGCGCTGCGCACCAGCCTGCCGCCGGACATGACCATCAGCTATTCCTATGACGAAAGCCTGTTCATCTCGGAGGCGATCTATGAGGTGATGCACGCGCTGGTCATCGCCCTGCTGCTGGTGGTGGGCATCATCTTCGTCTTTCTGCGCTCGATCGCGGCCACGCTGGTGCCGGCGGTGGCGATCCCGGTCTCGGTCATCGCCTCGCTCACCGTGCTCGGCGCCATGGGCTTTTCGATCAATGTGCTGACCCTGCTGGCGCTGGTGCTGGCGATCGGGCTGGTGGTCGATGACGCCATCGTGGTTCTTGAAAACATCCACCGCCGGATCGAAGACGGTGAGCCGCCATTGCTTGCCGCCTATCGCGGCGCCCGCCAGATCGCCTTCGCGGTGATCGCGACCACGCTGGTGCTGATCGCGGTGTTCGTGCCGATCTCGTTCATGGAGGGCCGCACCGGACGGTTGTTCGGCGAATTCGGCATCGCCATGGCGGCATCGGTGGCGTTCTCGATGCTGGTGGCGCTGACCCTGACCCCGATGATGTGCAGCAAGCTGCTGCGCGCGCCCGGCCATGCCAATGCCGCCGAACGCGGCGCCCGCCGGTTCTTCGATGGCCTCAACACGGTTTATGACCGGATGCTGGGCTGGGCGATGGGCGCGCGGCTGGTGGTGCTGGCGGTGGCGGTGGCGCTGTCGGCGGTGGCGGGCCTGCTTTATGAACAGGTTCCGAAGGAATTCGCCCCCACCGAGGATCGCGGCAGCTTCATCGTGGTGGTCGAGGCGCCGCAGGGGTCGAGCTACGACTACACCAGCCGCAATGTCGAGAAGGTCGAGCAGATCCTGCAACCTCTGGTGGACGAGGGCGTCGCCTCGACCGTGTTCACCATCGTCTCGCCCGGCTCCAGCCGGCCGGCACCGGTCGATCGCGCCTTCGTCATCGTGCGGCTGGTGCCCTGGGCCGAGCGCACCGCCGGTCAGGTGGATCTGGTCAACCGGGTGCGGCCGCAGCTCACCGCCATTCCGGGGGTGCGCGCGGTGCCGGTCAATCCGCCGGGGCTGGGGCAGCGCGGCTTCTCCAATCCGCTGGAAGTGGTGGTCGCCGGCCTGGACCGCGAGGATGTGAAGGCCTGGCGCGACATCATGATGGACCGGCTGCTGGCTGAACCGGGCCTGAACAACGTCAACAGCGACTACGAAGAGACCAAGCCGCAGCTGGATGTCACGGTCGACCGCGAACGCGCCGCGGCCCTCGGCATCTCGGCCCAGGATATCGGCAGCACGCTGGAGGTGATGTTCGGCAGCCGCACCGTCACCCGGTTCGAGGATCGCGGCGAACAGTATGACGTGGTGCTTCAGGCCGAAAACAGCGACCGTGCCAGCGCCGCCGATCTGTCCAGCCTGTTCGTGCGCGCCGGCACCGACGGCTCGCTGGTGCCGCTGTCCAATCTGGTGCGGATGGAAGAGGTGGCGGTGCCCAAGGAACTGCGCCGCGTCGACCGGCTGCCGGCGATCACCATCTCGGCCGGGCTGGCCGACGGCTATGGTCTCGGCAACGCCGTGGAGCGGGTGCAGGAGATCGCGGCCACCAACCTGCCGCCGCAGGCACGGATCAGCTTCGACGGCCAGTCGCGGGAATATGTCGATGCCGGCGCCGGCATCATGCTGACCTTCGCCCTGTCGATCCTGATCGTGTTCCTGGTGCTGGCAGCCCAGTTCGAAAGCTGGATCCACCCGGTGATCATTCTTCTGGCGGTGCCGCTGGCGCTGACCGGCGGCCTTGCCGGCATCTGGCTGTCCGGCGGCACGCTGAACATCTACAGCCAGATCGGCATGGTGATGCTGATCGGCCTTATGGCCAAGAACGGCATCCTGATCGTGGAATTCGCCAATCAGTTGCGGGATGAAGATGGCTTGTCCCCGGCCGAGGCGGCGCGCAAATCGGCGGTTCTGCGCCTGCGACCGATCCTGATGACCACCATCGCCACGGTTCTGGGCGCGGTGCCGCTGGCCATGGGATCGGGTGCCGGAGTCGAAAGCCGCAGCGCGCTGGCGGTGGTGGTCATCGGCGGCATGACGCTGGCCACGATCATGACCCTGTTCCTGGTGCCGGTGCTGTATGCCATGCTTGCGGGCTTCACCAAGCCGGCGGCGACCATCGCAAATCGCCTGCTCGCGCTTGACCGGCAGCCGGCGACGGCACATGTCCACCAGGATGGCGCATCCGACGATGGCCGGGCTCCGCCCCCAGCCGGCCCTGCCGGGAAATTCCCAGGGGGAAAACTGCCGGGAGATGGCGTCCCCGGCGAATGACCGGGTGGCCGGGTGCCGCTTCTTCACATGACCCTTCCTGTCAGACGGACCCCTGCCCCATGACCCTGCACTCCGAACAGCCCGGCCTCATCGACGGCGCCAGACCCCTGCCCGCCATACCCAGGACGGCCCTGGTGACCGGCGCCGCCCGGCGCATCGGCCGGTGCGTGGCGCTGGACCTCGCAGCCCATGGCTATGCCGTGGCCGTGCACTATAACGGTTCGGCCGAAGATGCCGACGCCGTGGTCGCGCAGATCGTGTCGGCGGGTGGGCGGGCCGTGGCACTGGCCGCCGATCTGTCTGTGGAAGCCGAGGTCGCCGCACTGATGCCCGCCGCCACCGCGGCGCTGGGGCCCGTGGGTGTGCTGATCAACAATGCCTCGACCTTCGAATATGATGCCGTCACCACCGCCACCCGCGATAGCTGGGATTTCCACATGGAGGTCAACCTGCGCGCGCCTTTCGTACTGTCGCAAGCGCTGGTGGCACAACTGCCGGACGATGCCGGCGGTACGATCATCAATCTGATCGATCAGCGGGTGTGGAATCTGACACCACATTTCATGACCTATACCGTCAGCAAGGCCGGCTTGTGGACCCTGACCCGGACCATGGCGATGGCGCTGGCGCCACGCATCCGGGTGAATGCCATCGGCCCCGGCCCGACACTCGCCAGCGTGCATCAGGACCACGAGGGCTTCCGCGCCCAATGCGACAAGATGCCCCTGCGGCGCGGCACCTCGCCTGCCGAGATCGCGGCGGCGATCCGCTTCCTGATCGATGCCCAGGCGATGACCGGCCAGATGCTGGCCCTGGACGGCGGCCAGCATCTGGGCTGGGCGCAGGCGCCGCACGGATCTGGGCCACATGGATCGGAACCGCATCCCGGCGCGGGGGGTGGGGCGCATGATGCGGCACTGGACTGACCCTCGACGGCGCTCACGCACTGCGGTAGGACTGCGCGATGCCGGCCCAGGCCGGCCTCTGCCCCTTCTCGCTTCGTCCTTGCCCTGAACCAAGACCCTCGGGCGGGCCGGTCTGCCGGCCGGCCGCGCGCCCCGAACGGGAGAGCGACTTGACCGACCCGATCCAACTGCGTGCCGTCCCCCAGCCGGATCAACGGCCCGCGCGGCGACATCTGTTCATCCGCGACCTGGTGATCGCCTGCGACATCGGCGTCCATGCGCATGAACATGGCCGGCCACAGCGCGTGGCCTTCAACATCGACATCACCCTGCGCGACGACGGGCCGCCACCGGCCGATGATCTGTCGCATGTGCTGTCTTACGAGGATCTGGTGATCGGCATACGCGCACTCGCCCGGGATGGCCATGTCAATCTGGTTGAAACACTTGCCGAACGCGTGGCGGGGCTCTGCTTCACCGACGATCGCGTTCTGGTGGCACGGGTGCGGATCGAAAAGCTGGACGTGTTCCCCGACGCCGCCGGGGTGGGTGTGGAAATTGAGCGAATGCGCGCCTGACCGCGAGGCGGGCCATATTGTGCAAAGCCCGCCCACCACATGCCGAATCGCTCTGATAGCATGCGGATGCATGTAGTCGACCGCCATGAACGGGGCGGGAACGGTGGCGGAATCCGGCCACACCCGCTTTTTTTTGCACAGGGACCATCCAAGAAAGCACTTGACACTGACTCTCCGTGCTAAGCCCTTGATGGTACGTGGCTGGCGACCTGATTTGTGGAAATCGTAGTAAAAACAATGCCTTAATAAATGCCTTATTTTTGGGCAAAGCGATGGAAAACCAAGCGGGCGGCCCTGTCGCAACGTCCCTCAACACGATATGCACATGGTTATCCACAGTTTCCGTGGATATGTTGACGATCCGATGACGCTTGTGAGACGGACATGACCGAGACCCCTGAAGATATCCACCGCCAGCCGACCGATCCGGCCCAGACCGGCGCCGCGTCCGGAGATGCCGAGGATACCGGGGCCGAGGATATCGTCTGGGAAGGCGATGGCGCCGCACTCGACACGCCGGCCCTGGCCCGGCTGCTGTCGCGCCGCCGGCCCGCCGGTGTCGCAGACGGCGAAACCGGCGATGACGACGCCGTCGACGGTGACACTGGCGACGATGACACTGGCGACGACGGGGCAGATGATGACGCGTCCGATGATGCCTCTGGGCATGACGAGGATCGCGCCGATCACCGTGCCGGGATGGCCGGCGCCTCGGATGATCGCCCGGCACCCCGTCGCCCGGCACCCCATCGTTCGGGCCGGCGGCCGCGTCACGAGACCGGCGATCCGGGCTGGGTGCGGCTGGCGCCGGTCGATGGCAGTGACGAGAACGCCGATGACGAGGCTGATGCCGACGATGCCGAGGCGGATGCCTGGGTATCGGCCGACACCGGCGACGGCGCTGCCGGGCCGCCTGACGTCGGGGCACCTGATGATGCCATCGCCACGCCCCCTGAAGGGGCAATCGGCAGCGATGCCGGCCCGGCGGCCCCCACCGGCCCGTCGCTGCGCCGGCATCCGCAATTGCAGGTCGGACGGGCCGCAATTCAGTCGGCGCTGCGCACCATGCCCGACAGCGCCGGCGTGTACCGGATGCTGGATACCCATGGCGACGTGCTCTATGTCGGCAAGGCCAAGCATCTGAAGCGGCGGGTGGCATCGTATACCCGGATCAACCAGTTGCAGCCGCGGTTGATGCGGATGGTCGCCGAGACCCGGACCATGGAGATCGTCGTCACCGGTTCCGAGGCCGAGGCGCTGCTGCTGGAAGCCAATCTGATCAAGCGGCTGCGGCCCCGCTTCAACGTGCTGCTGCGCGACGACAAGAGCTTCCCCTATATCCTGATCACCGGCGACCATGATTTTCCGCAGATCGTGAAGCACCGCGGCGCCCGCAACCGCAAGGGCGAGTATTTCGGCCCCTTTGCCAGCGCCGGCGCGGTGAACGAAACCCTGGCGATGCTGGAGAAGGCGTTCCTGCTGCGGACCTGCTCGGATCCGATGTTCGACAGCCGCACCCGCCCCTGCCTGCAATACCAGATCAAGCGGTGCAGCGCGCCGTGCTGCGCCTATGTCGACCGCGACAGCTATGGCCGGCTGGTATCGGAGGCACGCGATTTCCTGCGCGGACGCTCGGCCAGCGTGCGCGAGGCGATGCAGGGCCATATGGCGCAGGCGGCCGAAGCGCTGGATTTCGAGACCGCCGCGGTCTATCGCGACCGGATCAAGGCTCTGGCCCGGGTGACCGCCAGCCAGGGGATCAATTTCCAGGGTCTGGAGGATGCGGATGTGGTGGCGATCGCCGATGAGGGCGGCCAGGCCTGCATCCAGGTGTTCTTCTTCCGCGGCGGCCAGAATTACGGCAACCGGGCCTATTTCCCGGCCAACGAGGCCGGCAGCCCGGCGCCCGAGGTGCTGTCGGCCTTTCTTGGCCAGTTCTATGCCGACAAGCTGCCCCCGCGTGAGGTGCTGCTGAGCCAGGAACCCGACGAGGCGGCGCTGGTCGCCCAGGCGCTGTCGGTGCGCGCCGGCCACAAGGTGCGGCTCGCGGTGCCGCGACGTGGCGACAAGGCCCAGGCCGTGGGTCATGCCGTCACCAATGCGCGTGAGGCGCTGGGCCGCAAGCTGGCCGAGACGTCCAGCCAGAAGCGGCTGCTGGAGGGCACCGCCAAGGTCTTCGGCATGGATCGCACGCCCGGCCGGATCGAGGTCTATGACAACGCCCATATCTCGGGCACCCACGCGGTCTGCGGTATGATCGTCGCCGGCCCCGACGGCCTGGACCGGCGCGCCTATCGCAGCTTCACCATCCGCGACATCGACCCGGCCAAGGCCGGTGGCGACGACTATGCGATGATGCGCGAGGTGATGCGCCGCCGGTTCACCCGGCTCGCCCGCGAACTCGACGAGGCCGGAGGCGAGGTGGACCGGGTCGACGGCTGGCCGGATCTGGTGCTGCTGGATGGCGGCGAAGGCCAGCTCAAGACCGGCGTCGAGGAATTGGAGGCGGCTGGGCTGACCGGCCGGATCATGGTGGCGGCCATCGCCAAGGGCCCCGACCGCGATGCGGGCCGCGAGCGGTTCTTCCTGCCCGGTCAGGCGCCGTTCCGCCTGCCCGACCGCGACCCGGTACTGTATTTCCTGCAGCGCCTGCGCGACGAGGCCCACCGCTTCGCCGGCGGCCAGCACCGCGCCAAGCGCAGCCGCGCGATCGGCACCTCGGCACTGGACGAGATCCCCGGCATCGGCCCGCGGCGCAAAAAAGCGCTGCTGCATCATTTCGGCTCGGCCAAGGCGGTCGAGGTGGCCAGTCTGCCCGACATCGCCAAGGTCGACGGCATCTCCACCACCGTCGCCCGCCAGATCTATCACTTCTTTCACCCCGACGGCTGACCGCCTTCACCGGCACATGATCGCGCGAGGCTGACGAACCCGCCGCCGGCCTGTAGAGTGGGCGCGTCATGAGAATGGGCGCGTCCTGCCGCCCGAGTTGGCCATATGCCCCCGCCCCCAGTCACCGGATGCCGATGCGCAATCGCCTTCCCAACCTGCTCACCCTGTCGCGGATCGTGGTGATCCCGTTCTTCCTGGCGGCCTTCCTGTTGGAACCGGTGGCCGGTGCCTGGGTCAGCTTCGGGCTGTTCGCGGCCGCATCGGTCACCGACTGGCTGGATGGCTGGCTGGCGCGGCGCTGGGGCGTGGTCTCCGCCGTCGGCCGCTTCCTCGATCCGATCGCCGACAAGCTGCTGGTGACCGCGGCACTGCTGATGCTGGTCGGCGACGGCCGGGCCGATGCCCTGCCGGCGCTGATCATCCTGTGCCGCGAGATCCTGATTTCGGGCCTGCGCGAACATCTGGCCGGCGACCGGGTATCGGTGCCGGTATCGGGCCTTGCCAAATGGAAGACGACAGTGCAGATGGCGGCCATCGCCGTGCTGCTGCTGCTGCCGGTGCTGCCGGCATCGGCCGCCTTGGGCGGCACGACATTGCTGTGGGTGGCGGCGGGCCTGACCGTGATCACGGGATGGGCCTATATGCAGACCGGCATGCGCCATCTGATCGCCGCCGACCGGCGCTGACCCCCGAACCAGGAGACGGCCCCATGTCGCTGCATGTGCTTTATTTCGCCTGGATGCGCGCCCGCGTGGGCCGGGCAGACGAGGACATCGCCTTTTCACCGGCGGTCGCGACCGTGGCCGGGCTGCTGGACCATCTGTCGACGCTGAGCCCCGGCCATGAAGCGGCGCTGGCCGACCGCTCGGCCGTGCGGGTGGCGGTGAACCAGGATTATGCGCAGGGCGATGCCGGGCTGGCCGATGACGACGAGGTCGCGATCTTTCCGCCGGTCACCGGCGGCAGCGGCAGTGACGCCGGCACCTGCGCCATCGACATCCGCGTCCAGACCGCGGATTTCGACGTCGGCGCCGAATACGCCCGGGCGGCAGGCGGCGATGCCACCGGCGGCATCGCCATCTTCGTGGGCCAGGTGCGCGGCCGCGACGGCGACCAGACGATCGGCGCCATGACGCTTGAACATTATCCCGGCATGACCGAGCGGGAGATCCGCCGGGTGGCGGAACAGGCCGCTGAACGCTGGCCGCTTGAGGCGATCCGCATCATTCATCGGGTCGGGCGGCTTCAGCCGGGCGAGCGGATCGTGCTGGTGATCGCCGCATCCGCCCATCGCGCCGCCGCCTTCGATACCTGTGCCTTCCTGATCGACTGGCTGAAGACCCGCGCGCCGTTCTGGAAGCTGGAAGACACCAGCGAGGGGCCGCGCTGGGTGGCGGCCAAGGCATCGGACGACGCGGCGGCGGCACGCTGGCAGGACAACCACACACGACAGGCGTAGGAGGTGACCGGGACCGGTCGTTTAAGGGACAGAAGACGGGCACGACGACGCGCCGTCTCTGGCAGAACCGGAGCGATCCGGCATTCCCCGATCCCCCACACGCTCCGAAGGAGATGTGATCGATGACCGAGTTCAGCATCCGCCGCATGGCCGCAGCCGCCGGTATCGCCGCCCTGGTGGCATTCCCCGTGGCCGCGATCGCCGCCGATGATCAGGGCATGACCCTGGAGCAGATGCAGGCGAAGACCGCCGATCGTTTCCAGCGCATGGACGCCGACAAGGACGGCCGCGTCACCCGTGACGAGATGAAGGCCGCCCGCGCCGACATGATGAAGGGCCATGACGGCATGGGCCATGACGGCAAGGGTGGGCCGGGTCGCATGGGCGCCCATATGATGAAGCAGGTCGACACCAACAGCGACGGCAAGATCAGCCGCGATGAGTTCATGACGGGCGCTGACCGGATGTTCAGTCGCCTGGATGCCGATGGCGACGGCCAGATCACCGAGGCCGAGCGCGAGGCCATGCGGGCCCGCCACATGGACGGCTGGAAGATGGACGGCTGGAAGATGGACGGCAAGGACGGCAAGCCTGCCGCCGACGCCCCCAAGGCCGGCGGGTGACGATGGTCGCATCCTCGTCGGACGTCGAGGCCGCGGGGCGGCCGGAAGACGAGGATGATCGCCTGCTCGCCCGTGTGGCGGCAGGCGACGGCGTGGCCTTCGGTCGGCTGGTGGATCGCCATGGCGAGCGGGCGCTCGCCGTGGCGACCCGCATGCTGAGCAGCCGCAGCGATGCCGAAGATGCCGTGCAGGACGTGTTCACCCGCCTGTGGGCGGGGGCCGCGGCCCGCTGGCGACCGGGTGGCGCGCGGTTCGGAACCTGGCTGTGGCGGGCGGTCGCCAATCGCTGCCTGGATCAGCTCCGCCGGCCACGGATGAATGAACTGACCGAGGCCATGGAGCCGCCCGACCCGTCGCCCGGCGCGCTGGATCGCCTGATCCACGACCGGACGATGCGGCGGGTGGGCGACGCCGTGGCTGGTCTGCCTGAACGCCAACGCATGGCCATCGCTCTGGTCTACGACGCCGGGCTGTCGGGCAGCGAGGCAGCGGATGCCATGGGTGTCAGCGCCGGGGCGATGGAACAACTGCTGGTCAGGGCACGTCGCAGCCTGCGCCTTGAGCTCAAGACCGGCATGGACGAGGACGAGGGAGGCGCGTGATGGACATCGATGGCTTCAGGGCGTTGCTCGACGCCCATGGCGGCGATCCCGCACGCTGGCCCGCCGCCGCCCGCGACGATGCCCTTGTATTGCTGGCGGCCGAACCCCGCGCCCGTGCGGTGCTGGACGATGCCCGCCGGCTGGATGCCCTGATCCGGGCTGCCGCCCCCGAACCGCGCGGCAACGGTACCGGCCGGGATACGGCGTTCCTGAACCGGCTGAAGGCGATTCCGGCCGAGCGGCCGCAGATCGTGGTGATCGATGGCGGGCGCGGCACGATCGCCGCCGCGACGGCACAGCCGGCCACGACCGCACAGCCAGTGGTGCAGCCTGGGCCGCTGCCGGACCAGTCGCCACGCACGAGGCCGCACCATCAGCCGAAGACCGTATCCGACAGGACGTCCACCACCGGTCGCAGCCCGGCTTTCGCAGCCCGGCTGGGTGGTGCTGTTGCCGCCGCGGCCCTGCTGATGGGCATGCTGATCGGTGGCAATGGCTGGATGACCGGCGCGGCGCTGGCGCTGGACACATCGAACGACATCGACATCGCGGCCGTGCTCTATGCCGAGCAGGGCACGCTGGAGGAGCCGCAATGACCCTGAGTGGGCGCCGTGCGCGGCTGGTGGTCGGCGGATTGATCGCCAGCCTGGCGCTGAACCTGTTTGTCGCCGGCGTGATGATTTCCGGCGCGGTCGTGTCGCGGCCGCCATCGCATGACCGCGGGCTGATGCGGCTGATGCACGATCTTCAGGAACCGCAGCGCAGCGCCATCAAGGCCTCGTTCGCGGCTGAGCGCGATGCGCTGCACGACCATCTGACGGCCCTGCGCGATGCGCGCCACGGGTTGAAGCGCGTGATCAAGGCCCGGCCCGCCGCCGGCGCGGCCGAGCTGGAAGCGGCACTCACCGAACTGGCCCTGCGCGACCGCGAGATGCAGGATCTGGCCAGCCGGCTGATGGTGGACGGCTGGCGCCGCGCCGCATCATCCCCGGTCCCTGCCCGCTGAGCAAGCGGTCACCTTCACCCCACCTGAACGACGAACCGCCCGCCCCGGAAAGCCGGAGCGGGCGGTTCGTCGTTCAGAGGGCGGCGTCACGACGCGGCAGAGATCACTCGGCAGCGACGCGGGCGGCCGCGCCATGCGCGCGCACCAGGGCCGAATAGGCATGCATCAGGGTCGAGCAGGCATCGGCCGGCTTGAACATGACGTCGCCGATCTGGCGCACCGGCGTCACTTCCGCGGCCGAACCGGTCAGGAAGCACTCGTCGAAATCGGCCATCTCTTCCGGACGGATATGACGCTCGATGATGGTATAGCCGGCCTGTTCGGCCAGGCCCATCACCGTGCGGCGGGTGATGCCGTTCAGGAAGCAGTCGGCGATCGGGGTGTGCAGTTCCTTGCCGCGGCCGAAGAACACGTTGGCACCGGTCGCTTCCGCCACATAACCGCGATAGTCCAGCATCATGGCGTCGTCGAAGCCACGGCTGTCGGCTTCACGGCGGCTCATGGTGCAGATCATGTACAGGCCGGCGGCCTTGCTTTCGGTCGGCGCGGTATCGGGCGCCGGACGCTTCCAGCGCGACAGTTCCAGGCGGATGCCCTTCAGCTTCTCTTCCGCCGAGAAATAGGATGGCCATTCCCAGCAGGCGATGGCCATATGCACCTGCGATCCGCGGGTGTAGACGCCCATCTGCTCGCTGCCGAGCCAGGCCACCGGCCGGACATAGGCATCGCTGAGATTGTTGGCCGCCAGCAGCTCGGCGGTCGCCGTGTTGATCTCGGCCGGGGTATAGGGCAGCTCGAAGCCCAGCAGTTGTGCCGAACGGGCAAGCCGCTCAGAATGCTCGTTGAGCTTGAAAACGATGCCGTCATAGGCTCTCTGGCCCTCGAACACGCAGCTCGCGTAGTGGAGGCCGTGGTTGAGCACGTGGATGCGTGCCTCACGCCACGGAGTGAGCTTGCCGTCGAACCAGATCCAGCCGTCGCGGTCGTCGAAGGGGATGAGTGCCATTGTCGCGCGCCTTGGATAATTTGCGAACAAAAACTGGATGGAATGAGTAACATTCCGTTCCAACTATGTCAACATGGCTGCCGTAATGTCAAATCCGAACGCAAACCCGAATCCGCTCTTTCTCCGCGAGGAGGAGCTGAACCAGGGCATCGAACTGCTGTTCTACGCCTATCGCGATTTCACCAGCGAACCCGACCGCATCCTGGAAAAGCACGGGCTGGGGCGGGCTCATCACCGCGTGGTGTATTTCGTCGGCCGTAATCCCGGTACAACGATTACAGATTTGTTGCGCATTCTGCGGATCACGAAGCAGTCACTCAGCCGCGTCCTGAAACAACTGATCGAACAGAACCTGATCGATCAGCAGTCAGGGCTGAGAGACCGCCGCCAGCGACTTCTTTATCTGACCGAGTCCGGTAAATCTCTGGAGCGCGAACTCTCGGGAAATCAGCGCAAACGAGTGGCGCGCGCCTATCGGGAAGCGGGTGCCGAGGCTGTCGAAGGATTTCGCAAGGTGATGGTCGGCATCATGGACGATCCCGAGCGCGACGGGTTCAACCGGCCATGACCGTCGATGAGCCCGGCGATGCTGCACCTGCTGCCATGCGGATGACGCAAGGCAGCCCGCCACCACCGCCCGATCCGGACGCGCCCCATGTGCTGGTGGTGGATGACGACCGCCGGCTGTGTGCCCTGATCGCCCGCCTGCTGCGCGAGAACGGGTTCATGGTCTCAACCGCGCATGACGCTGCCGAGGCGCGGGCCAAGCTTCAGGTCATCACCGTCGACCTGCTGGTTCTGGACGTGATGATGCCGGGCGAAAGCGGGCTGGATCTCACCCAGTCGCTCCGGGAACGCGGCGAGCTGCCAATCCTGCTGCTCACCGCGATGGACGGCGCCGAGGACCGGATCGCGGGGCTGGAAACCGGCGCCGACGATTATCTGGCCAAGCCATTCGACCCGCGGGAACTGCTGGCCCGGATCCGGTCCATCCTGCGCCGCTCGGTGCCGCGGGCGGCATTGGCGTCGGGCGGGCCCGGCCGGACCCTTGCCGGCGTCACCCTGCGCTTCGGGCCGTGGAGTTTCGATCTGGGCCGGCAGGAACTGCGCCGCGATGGCGAGATCGTGCATCTGACGCAGGGAGAGGCCACATTGCTGGGGGTGCTGGCGGCCGCTCCCAACCGCCCGATCAGCCGAGACGCCCTGGCGGAGCGGGCCCAGATCCGTGGCGGCGACCGCGCGGTCGATGTCCAGATCGTCCGCCTGCGCCGCAAGATCGAGGATGATCCGCGCAACCCGCGCCACATCCACACCCTGCGTGGCGCCGGCTATGCGCTGCGCACCGATGCCTGACCGGCCGCGGCGCCCTCCCGGCGCCATCGGCCCCGGCCATCAGATGAAGATACCTGCCTCATGACCAGCATCGACCGCTTTCTCAGAACCGTGCTGCCGCGCTCGCTCTATGGCCGGTCATTCCTGATGATCGTGGCGCCACTGGTCGTGCTGCTCGGCCTGACGACCTACCTATTCTACAATCGCCACTGGGACAATGTCACCCGCCATATGACCCTTGCCGTCGCCGGCGATATCGCCCTGACGGTCGAGGTTCTGCGCAACTATCCCGAAGGCGAGGAACGCGACCGTCTGCTGCGGCTGATCCAGGTCTATACCGACATCCGCTTCGACTTCCGGGCCGCCGAAATCCTGCCCAATATCGATCATGACGCAGGCAACAGCCTTCTGGAGCGGATGATGGCCTCGGCATTGGACACGCGGGTGTACCGGCCATTCGTGCTGGACGCGGTGACCGACAATACCTGGGTCAACATCGATGTTCAGCTTCAGGACGGGGTGTTGCAGGTCAAGGTGCCACGCAAACGCGTGACCAGTGCCACGACCTATATCTTCATCCTGTGGCTGGTCGGCATCTCGCTTGTGCTGATGGTGCTGGCGATGATGTTCCTGCGCAATCAGATGCGGTCGCTGCGCAAGCTGGCGATGGCGGCCGACAATCTGGGCAAGGGCCGCGACGAGCTGGCGATCTTCAAGCCCAGCGGCGCCACCGAGGTCCGACAGGTGTCGCATGCCTTCCTTCGTATGCGCGATCGCATCCGCCGGCAGGTCACCCAGCGCACCGAGATGCTGGCTGGCGTCAGCCATGATCTGCGCACGCCACTGACCCGGATGAAGCTGCAACTGGCGCTGATGCCGCCCTCACCAGATCTGGCCGAGCTTGAGGCGGATGTCGAGGAGATGACCCGCATGGTCGAAGGCTATCTCGCCTTCGCACGCGGTGAAGGCGCCGAGGAATCCGCCGTGCTGGCCGATCTGGCCCAGTTGGTGCAGCAGGTGGTGTTCCGGGTCCGCGGCACCGGCCAGGGCCGGATCGACATCCGTGGCGCCGACCATCTGATGGTGCTGGTCCGCCCTCAGGCATTCCGGCGGTGCCTGGGCAATGTGATCGACAATGCCATGCGCCACGCCGAGCGGGTGGAGGTGACCTTGCTGCCGGGGCGCGAGGTGGCGCAGGTGCTGATCGACGATGACGGCCCCGGCATCCCCGCTCATCTGCGGGCCGAGGCCTTCCGCCCGTTCCGACGGCTGACGGAGGTCGGCGGCGAGGCGTCGGCGCAGGCTGCGGCCTGGGAAGGCGGCTCGGGGATCACCGGTGTGGGCCTGGGCCTCGCCATCGCGCGCGACGTGATGCGCGGCCATGGTGGCGATATCCGGCTGGAAGACAGCCCGCTGGGAGGCCTGCGCGTGACACTGGATCTGCCGATCTGATCGGCGCCCCAACGGAAACGGCCGCCTGCATGTCTGCAGGTGGCCATTTCGGAACGACCATGTGGCCAGGTGCCGACCTATTTCTTCACCCAGGTCTCGGTGCCCTTGCTGCCCTTGTCGTGATAGCGCCACCAGCGGGTGACCAGCGAGCCGTCGGGCCTGATCGTGGCAATGGTGATGCTGTTCCGGCCCTCGGCGAGCGATGCCATGGCGAACACGACCTGCCCCACGCCCAGACAGGCGCGCCCGTCATAATTCACCTCATAGGCGCCTGAGGGGGCCGCGTTGACGACCGGTTCGCCTGTGGTGGTGTGGGGTGGCCGCTGGGGCGGCTCATCATGGGCCGATTGTGTGGGTGGCCTGCATCTGGTCGGGATAGAGGTCTGCGCCGATTATCCGGGCAGCCCTGCCGGCCGGCCATGACATTCCGGTGCCGGTAAACCCGCGTTGATAGGGCGCTGCGACGGTTGCTGTGGCCCGGCCACATGCGCGGGCTCGTCCTCGCGCACGATCCGGTTGCGGCCGCGTTCCTTGGCCGCATACAGGGAGCGGTCGGCACGCAGCAGCGCCTCTTCGAACTGACGGTCGGGCGTCAACGCGGCGATGCCGATGCTGACGGTGATCCCGCTCCCCTCCAGGGCCGGAATCGCCCGGCCACATCGCCCCACGGTCTCGCGGATCTTCTCCGACACCTGGTTTGCGTGCGCCGCATCGGCCCCGGGCAGGAACACCGCGAACTCCTCACCCCCCAGCCGCGCCGCCACGTCGTCCTGGCTGATGCAGCTGCGGATGATCGATCCGATCTCTCGCAGCACAAGATCGCCCACGGCATGGCCGAACCCGTCATTGACCGCCTTGAAGTGGTCGACGTCGATGAACAGCAGCGCGCCGGCGCTCCGGGGGGCAGATCCGCCAGCGGCCACGCGTCTGGTCTCGGAAAAGAAGGTGCGGCGGTTCAGCAGCCCGGTCAGATCATCGATCTTCGACAGCCGGTCGAGTTCTACCGCCATTTCCCGCAGCTTGACATTCTGCCCGATAAAAAAGAAACCCAGCGGATAGCCAATGATCAGAACGATAATGGTGGTCAGAAGAATATCGAGCGGCAGGCGATCAAATTCAAAATACCAGTAGAAGAAAGCGGTCAGCAGGTCGGCAGCGATGATCGCCACGACGATCATCAACGTGACCTGCCGGAACACCGACATGGAACTGAGCCTGTGCGCCCATTTACCACTATAGATCATGCCACCCCTCCACCTTCCCGCATCGGCGGTGATACACGGATCGCCGGTGTTTGAGAAGCGGCATCAACATCTGCGTCGCCAGGCTCTATCAGGCGTTGTTTCAGCCCAGTCGCGCGCCGTCCGGCACCTCATGATCCGGCGCAATCAGGCTGATCCGCCCAGCGGCATCGGGAAAGCCCAGCAGCAGCACCTCGGACATGAACCGGCCGATCTGACGCGGGGGGAAATTCACCACAGCGGCGACCTTGCGGCCGATCAGTATCTCAGGCGTATAAAGATGGGTGACCTGTGCCGAGGTCCGGCGCTCGCCGATCCCGGGGCCGAAATCGATCCACAGCTTGATCGCCGGCTTGCGGGCTTCCGGGTATGGCTCGGCCCGTATCACGGTTCCGGCGCGGATATCGACCGCCAGAAAATCATCGAAGGCAATCGGCGGTCGGGGCGTCTGGATGTCGTCGGTCATGGTCTCGCAGCAGCTTCACGACAGGGAATGATGCCGTCATATTGCTCCCGACAACCAAAAGGCGCCACTCCCGCGGGGGGAATGGCGCCTTTTGTATCGTCCAGATCATGCGGACCTTGCGGCCCGCATGGCCAGATCACTTCGCGGCGGTCAGAACCTTCACTTCATCGACGCTCTCGATGAAGCGCTTGTTCAGCACGTCGAAGGCTTCGCCCTGCGACTTCTGAGCCAGTTCCGAAAGCTCGCGGACATTGCTGACCGCCTTCTCGACCGCGGCCTTCATGACCTCGGCCTGCTTCTCGGTCTTGGCCTCGACGGAGCCGGCGTTCATCACCTCCTGCGTGGCCTTCCAGGCCTCTTCAAACGAGGTGCGCGCGACTTCGGCCTGACGCTTCGCCAGGGCCTGGAAGCCCTCGGCCATCAGCTTGTTCGCCTGGGCGACCGCTTCGTAATTGCGGCGCGCCGTGCCCATCATGGCTTCCATGTCGACAGTCGGCATGGCCATGGCGGGCATCTTGAACTCGCCGAACATCTTGGTGTAGTCGATCGCGTTGAACTTATTGTCGGCCATCTGGAAAACCTCCGTTCGCCTCTGCGACCGATGGCATGGCTGGCATCCGGTCGCGAGCACCGCAGCGTCGGGGTTTATGCTGCGGTGCAAAATCCTAGGTGCATATATGCTATAACGAGGCCGGGAGGTCAAGGTCGTTTTTGCATTGCACAAAAATGGCTGCGCGAGCATAGCGACGGTCATGGACACTCGTTGGTTGGGTGTTTTCGGCGAAGACCGTGGCTGAAATCCACGCAGCCCGCTGGTCAAGTCGCCGCAGGCGCGGGGTCGCCGGACGGTGCCGGGGGATCGCGCGGATCGGCCAGCGGCCCGTCGGGCGCCATACCCGCCTGCGCCGTTTTGTCACGCCGCCCCCAGCGAGAACCACGCTGTGTAAAGTGCTTGGCCGCCCGGGACCAGCGCCCGGCGCGGTCGAGCAGGCCATCGAGCGTCTTCATCGTCCGGGCCTTGTCGTCGGTGTCATCCTTCAACCACGCCCGCAGGGTCGCCAGATAAATCGCCGCCAGCGCCTGTCTGCGGGCAAGCCCGCTCAAACCCCGCGCCTCGATACCGGCGGCAGCCGCCAGCCAGCCCATGCTGCGTTGCAGGCGCATCCCCTGCCCGCAGATCAGATCCAGTGCCGGAATGCCGCGTCCGGCCCGATCGGCCAGCCGCTGCAAGGCCGGCCGATGGGGCTCCAGGGCATCCAGCCGCGCCATGATCAGGGCCAGAAGCCGATCCTTGACCGGCTGTTCGGCAAAGGCGTCCGGCTCGTCATCGGCTTCCGCCAGCATCGCCCTGTCGATCCGGCGGCTGAAGGCGTCGAGGATGTCGGACACCGAGCCGACATGACTCGACAGCGCCGCCAGGCTCATCCCGGCCTCGTCGGCGATGGCGGTCAGCGTCAGCCCGTCCCAGCCGTCGATGGCGGCACGATTGAGGGCGGCGTCGATGATCCCGCCAATCCTGTCGTCACGCCCGGCCTTCTCCCCACGCCCGGCCTTCTCCTCAGGTCCGGCCGCGGCGGTATCGTCATGTCCCGGCATGTTCCGTCCTCCGTGAAATGGTCGCCGTCATGTCCGGCCGCAAAGCGTCGACCGCCACCTGCGGCCGAAGACAGGCGGGCTCTGGTTGAAAGATGGGGGCGCGGATGCGACATGCGAGTCCCGGAAATTCGGACCAGTTCAGTGCGGATCAGGCGTTCCAACCGGACACAAGGTATGGAATCCTGTATCTTCACAAGGTTGCGAAGGCCTTGAGAGTCTGGAGGGACGTCATGATCGACCGGCTGACCAGAAATATGCGTGGCGCCGTGCGCAGCCAGGACCGCGGCGACACCCGGTATTACTCCTCGGTGCAGCGCCAGCCGCTTCTGACGCGCGAGGAAGAGGTGTCGCTGGCGGCCCGGGTCCAGGCCGGCGACAAGGCCGCGGCCGAGATCCTGGTCCGCAGCCATCTGCGCCTGGTGATCAAGGTGGCGTCGCGTTATCGCAATTACGGCCTGCCGATGAATGAACTGGTCCAGGAAGGGTCGCTCGGCCTGATGCAGGCGGTGGAGCGGTTCGACCCGGATCGGGGCGTGCGGCTGGCCACCTATGCCATGTGGTGGATCAAGGCGGCGATACAGGACTATATCCTGCGGTCGTGGTCGATGGTCCGTATCGGCACCACCGCGGCCCAGAAGGCCCTGTTCTTCAACCTGCGCAAGCTGAAGGCCAAGCTGCGGCGCAGCGACGAGACCCGCATGGGCGAGACGCTGGACCCCGCGGATGTCGGCCAGATCGCCACCACACTGGGCGTGCGCGACCGCGACGTCCGGCTGATGGAGATGCGGATGTCGGGTGGCGACCAGTCGCTGAACGCGCCGATGTCGGCCGATAGCGGCGATGAATGGCTGGACCAGCTGGCCGACGACAAGCCCGACCAGGAAGAACTGCTGGTCGAGAAGGATCTGGCATCGTTCCGCACCCGGATGATCCGCGGCGCGCTGGATGCGCTGAATGCCCGCGAGCGGCTGATCATCACCCGCCGCCATCTGGCAGAAGCCTCGGCGACCCTGGAGGCGCTGGGCTCGGAACTGGGCATCTCGAAGGAACGCGTCCGCCAGATCGAAAGCCGCGCCATGCGCAAGCTGGCCGATCTGGTGGAGCCGCAGTTGCGCAAGGCACTGGGCAGCCGCGCAAACGGCCCGGCCACACCCAGCCTGACCTGACATCCATATCGTCACAGCGCCTGAACAAGAAAGGCCGCCCGATCGGGGGCGGCCTTCCAGCATGGCAACCGGATCAGGCGGCGCGATCAGCGCAGAGCGGCGGCGATGTTGCCGCCATCCACCGTGGTGACCGATCCGGTGGTCTTGGTGGCCAGCGCCAGATCCAGGAAGGCCTGGGCCACATCGGCCGCGGTCACCTCGCGGCCAAGCAGGTTGCCGCCCATATAATCGGCTTCCGACAACCCACGCGCCTTCGATCGCGCCGCCACCATCTCGTCGGTCAGCAGACCCGATCGCACCCGGTCGGCATTGACGGCGTTGGAACGGATACCGTCGCGGCCGTGATCGAGCGCATATTGCCGCGACAGAAACAGCGTCGCGGCCTTGGGCAGACCATAAGGGCCGAAATCGGGCCCCGGATTGATCGCCTGTTTCGAGGTGTTGAACAGCAGTTGGCCGCCGAAGCCCTGGGCCTTCATCACCGCGACCGCCGCCTGGGCCACGCGCTGATGGCCATAGAAATTCAGCTCGAAGCTCTGGCGCAGGACATCTTCCTCGACCTCGCCGATCCGGCCCTGCCAGGCGGCGCCGGCATTGCTGATCAGAATGTCGAGCCCGCCGAATGCCGCTACCACCGCATCCATGGCGGTCGCGACCGAGGCCGGATCGGTCACGTCGCAGCCGATGCCGATCCCGCCCAGCGGCTTCGCCACGCCGGCCGCCGCCGCCGCATCCAGGTCGAGCACGGCCACTTCGGCACCTGCCGCCGCGAAAGCGCGCGCGCAGGCGTCACCGATGCCGCCTGCGCCACCGGTGACGGCGACGATCCGCCGCTGCAATGGCTTTTCAGCCCCCTTGCCCAGCTTCGCCTGTTCCAGCGACCAGTATTCCACATCGAACAGGTCGGGTTCGGGGATGCTCTCGAACCGGCCGATGCCCTCGGCATCGGTGATCACCTCGATCGCCGCCTCATAGACATCGGCGGCGATCCGCGCGTCCTTCATCGACTTGCCCAGCGCGAACAGGCCAAGGCCCCGCACCACGATCAGCCGCGGCATCGGATCCAGTTCGGTCTTCACTCCGCCCAGACGCTGATTGTTGCGGTTGAAATAAGCGTGGTACTGCGTGACATAGGCATCGAGCGCGGTTTCGGCTACCGCCCTGAAGGCGGCAAGCTCCCCCGCCACCGGCGCCGGCAGCACCAGCGGCGCCGGCTTGGTGCGGATCACGTGATCGGGGGTGGCCACGCCCGAATTGGCGATCCGGTCCAGATCGGCGCTGTTCGCGAAGGCCAGCACGGCCTCGGTCGCGCGATGCTCCAGAACGAAGGGTCTGCGGCCACCCTCGGCCTTCGCATCCGGCAACGCCGTCAAGCCGCGCAGGATCGGCGCCACTGCCGCCACGCCCGCGACCGGTCCGGGCAGAGCCACCTGAATCAGCGTGCGGCGGCCCTGCCGCAGCCGCTCTTCGGCCATCGAGACGAATTCGATCATCAGATCATAGGCGGTACGGCCATCGTCGTTGAAGCTGAAGATGCCATGCTTCAGCAGCACCATGCCCTCGACATCCGGCGTCTCGCGCACGATCCGCGCCGCAGTCTTGGCCAGCAGGAAGCCGGGCATGATATAGGGCACATAGGCCAGCCGCCGGCCATAGAGGTCACGGACGATCCGCTCGCCATCCGGCTGATCGGTCAGCGACAGCACCGCATTCGCGTGGGTGTGATCGATGAACTTGTGCGGCAGGAAAGCGTGCAGCAGAGTCTCGATCGACGGGTTCGGCGCCGCCGCATCCAGCAGATTGAGCCGCTGGAAATTGACCATGTCCTCGTCGGTCAGCGCCTCCAGCGCCTCCAGCCGGCGCAGCGGTTCAAGCCGCACCGCCGGCAGGCCGGCGGGCTCGATCACGCCCATGTCCCAGCCGCTGCCCTTCACGCACAGCACATCGACCGTCTCGCCCAGCGTGTCGGTCATGGCGGTCTTGACCGAGGTGTTGCCGCCGCCATGAAGCACCAGCCGCGGCTCCGATCCCAGCAGCCGGGTGGTATAGACCCGCAGTGCCAGATCCTCGTTGATGCCCTGGTCGACATATCGGGCCACCATGGCCGCGGCGTCCGCATCTGCCCAGCGGTTGCGCATCGCTTGAACTCACCTCGAATGATGGTCTTGACCGGGGCCGGGCCCCGGCCTCTGGGGACACGCGCCGCCCCTACTCGGCGGCGGCGCGCTCAGGATAAAGGCCGCGCAGGCCCTCGCCACTGGCGGCACAGACCCCGCGCTCGGTGATCAGCCCCGTGACCAGCCGGCCAGGGGTGACGTCGAAGGCCGGGTTGGCCGCGGCGCTGCCCTCGATCACCGTCACATCGGCGACGGCACCATCCGGCAGCCGCCCGCGCACCTGCGTCACCTCGTTCGGTGAGCGCTCCTCGATCGGGATGTTGCGCACGCCATCGGCCACCCGCCAGTCGATGGTCGGATAAGGCAGCGCCACATAGAACGGCACACCGTTGTCGAACGCGGCCAGCGCCTTCAGATAGGTGCCGACCTTATTACAGACATCGCCATTCGCCGCCACCCGGTCGGTGCCGACAATACACATGTCGACCTGCCCATGCTGCATCAGATGGCCACCGGCATTGTCGGCGATCACCGTGTGCGGCACGCCCGCCTCGCGCAGTTCCCAGGCGGTCAGATAGGCGCCCTGGCTGCGCGGCCGGGTTTCGTCCACCCAGACATGCACCGGCAGGCCGCGGGCATGGGCCATGAAGATGCCGGCCAGCGCCGTGCCCCAGCCCACCGTCGCCAGGAAGCCCGCGTTGCAATGGGTCAGGATGTTCACCGGCCGGCCGCCGCCCACCGCCTTGTGGCGAGCCTCGATCAGCCCGAAGGCGTTCTCGCCGATCGCCCGGTTGATGGCCACATCCTCGTCCGCGATCTCACGGGCACGGGCATACGCCGCGTCAACACGTGCCGTCGGCGCCAGCCCGGCCACCCGCGCCCGCACATCATCAAGCGCCCAGCGCAGGTTGATCGCCGTCGGGCGGGTGGCGTGCAGCCGGTCATAGGCCGCGGCCAGCCCGGTATCGGACGCATCCTCGGCCAGCGCCAGCGCCAGGCCATAGGCACCCACGGCGCCGATCAGCGGCGCACCACGCACCAGCATGTCACGGATCGCGATCTCGGCATCGGCCGACGTCTTCAGGGCGACGTTGACGGTTTCGAATGGCAACCGGGTCTGGTCCAGGATGCCGACGGTGCGGCCGTCCGGCTCAAGCCAGACGGTGCGGTGGGTAAAGCGGCTGTCATCCATGGGGCAGGCTCCGCTGTGGCACGTGAAACGGATGAAACGGACAAGACCGGATGCGGTCAGGCACCATTGGCGGTCAGGCGCCAAGCACCCGGCCGGCGACCGCATCGAGTTTGGCGAGCAGGGCCGGATCCCGCTTCTCGGGCGCGGTGATCAGCGCATAATCCAGGGCGGTGTGGCAGCCGGCATGGCAGGTCTCGCGGCGCGCGCCCAGCAGCGGCGCCACCTCGCGGACCAGGGTGCGGGCATTGTCAGCATTGCCCAGCAGCACCTTGACCA
This sequence comes from Tistrella bauzanensis, assembly GCF_014636235.1. Taxonomy (NCBI): domain Bacteria; kingdom Pseudomonadati; phylum Pseudomonadota; class Alphaproteobacteria; order Geminicoccales; family Geminicoccaceae; genus Tistrella; species Tistrella bauzanensis. The sequence continues at coordinate 191,512 of NZ_BMDZ01000001.1, read as the reverse complement.
CCTGATCGACCGTCACCTTGTCGTGCTCAGGATGCCAGCTATCGAAATCGGTCACCATGGCGACGGTCGCATAACAAAGTTCGGCCTCCCGGGCGAGCTTCGCCTCGGGCATGTTGGTCATGCCGATCACGCTGGCGCCCCAACTGCGATAGAGCTTCGATTCCGCCAGTGTGGAGAATTGCGGCCCTTCCATCGCGATATAAGTGCCGCCGCGATGCATCGACAGGCCGATGCGGGCACCGGCCGCCTCGATCGCGTCCCCCATGCGCGGACAGACCGGGTGGCCGACCGACACATGGGCCACGCAGCCCTTGGTGAAGAAGCTCTTCTCGCGCGCGAAGGTGCGATCGATGAAATCGTCGACGATCACGAAGGTACCCGGCGCCAGATCTTCCTTCAGTGACCCCACCGCCGACACCGACAGGATCTCGGTCACGCCCGCGCGCTTCATCGCATCGATATTGGCGCGGTAATTCAGATCGGACGGCGCATGAACATGACCGCGGCCATGACGGGGCAGGAAGACGAGTTGCAGATCACCCAGCCGGCCGAACATCAGCTCGTCGGACGGGTCGCCGAAGGGCGAAGTAATCCGGCGCCAGCCGATATCCGACAGGCCCGGAATATCATAGACGCCACTGCCGCCGATGATGCCGATCACGGGCCGGCCGTCCGCGCCCAAACCGATCGTCGATGCCATCCGTCCTCGTCTCCTCTGATCGGGCCGATGGATCGGCCTCTCCCCCGCGCGCCAGTCCTCGCGCCCCGGTCCCCCGCGCGCCCATCCCCCGCGCGTCCGGCCCCCGCGCGTCCGGCCCGCCGCTGGCGGCCATCACCCCTGGCCGCTCGCATTGTGCGTGGTTCGGGGGGAATTTTCTACCCTGCGTTAAGTTCGATCACGCCAATGCATCGCATCTGCATCCACCGCACCATGCCTCCTGAACGGAAACGGGGCCGCCTGAACGGAAACGGGGCCGCCCCTGATCTCAAGGGCGGCCCCGCGTCTGGTCGGACAGTCAGGATCGATCGGCCGCAATCAGTGGATGCGGGCCCAGATCCGGCGCTTGACCACATAGAACAGAATGGTGAGGGCCAGCAGGAACAGGATCGACTTGATGCCCATCTGCTTGCGCTCTTCCATCTTCGGCTCGGCGAGCCAGGTCAGGAAGACCGAGACGTCATGCGACATCTGCTGAACAGTGGCCGGCGTATTGTCGCCATAGGGCACCATGTCGTTCGCCAGCGGCGGCGGCATGCCGATCATATGGCCGGGAAAGTACTTGTTATAGTAGAGGCCGGGGCGGACCTCGACGCCCGCCGGCGCCTCATGATAGCCGGTCAGCAGAGCGTAGATATAGTGCTCGCCGCCCAGGCGGGCCTTGGCCAGCAGCGACAGGTCCGGCGGCAGCGCGCCACCGTTCGAGGCGCGGGCCTGGTTGTCATTGGCATAGGGGCTGGGCCAGGCATCCGACGCGGCCGCCGGACGCTGGAACATGTCGCCATTCTCGTCCGGCCCGTCTTCGACCTGCTTTTTCGCCGCGATCGCCTTGATCTCGTCCTCGTTATAGCCGAGGTCGGCAAGGTTGCGGAAGGTCAGGTACTTGGCCGAATGGCAGGCCGAGCAGACCTGCTCGAACACCTGGAAGCCGCGCTGGGCAGCCGCCCGGTCATAGCTGCCGAACACGCCTTCATGGCTGAACGACACGTCGGGCAGGGCTTCGGTGGGGCCGGCGGCGTGGGCGGAGCCCGCCACGCCAGCCAGCAGCCCGAGACCCGCAAGAGTGCTGAGGATCGCCTTGCGCATCACGCCTTCTCCATCGCACGGTCACCAAGCACCGCCTGGGCAATGCTTTCCGGCAGCGGCCGCGGCCGTTCGAACCAGCCAAGCAAGGGCAGCAGCACCAGGAAGTGGAGGAAGTACCAGACGGTCGCAAGCCGGCCGATCACCACCGCCAGACCTTCCGCAGGCTGGCCACCAGCCCAGCCGAGAAGGGCGATGTCGATCACCAGGAACAGATAGAAGATCTTGAAGACCGGACGGAACTTGGCGCTGCGGACCCGCGAGGTGTCGAGCCAGGGCAGAAGGAACAGCACGAAGATCGAGGCGAACATCAGCAGCACACCGCCGAGCTTGCTCGGGACCGCGCGCAGGATGGCGTAAAACGGCAGGAAGTACCACTCCGGCACGATATGCGCCGGCGTCACCAGCGGGTTCGCAGGGATGTAATTGTCCGGCTCACCGAAGAAGTTCGGCGCGAAGAACAGGAACACCGCGAACACGATGAAGAACACGCCAAGGCCGAACAGATCCTTGATCGTGTAATACGGATGGAAGGGGATGACGTCCTTCTTGGTCTTCTTGTCGATACCCAGCGGGTTGTTCGACCCATGGGTATGCAGAGCCGCGAGATGCAGCACCACGACACCGACGATCACGAAGGGCAGCAGATAGTGCAGGCTGAAGAACCGGTTCAGGGTCGGGTTGGCAACCGAGAAGCCACCCCACAGCCAGGTCACGATGCTCTCACCCACCAGCGGGATGGCCGAGAACAGGTTGGTGATGACGGTGGCACCCCAGAAGCTCATCTGGCCCCAGGGCAGCACATAGCCCATGAACGCGGTGGCCATCATCAACAGCAGGATGATCACGCCCAGCCACCACAGGATCTCGCGCGGCGCCTTGTACGATCCATAGTACAGGCCGCGGAAAATGTGGATGTAGACGACGATGAAGAACATCGATGCGCCGTTGGCATGCGCATAGCGCAGCAGCCAGCCGAAATTCACGTCGCGCATGATGCGCTCGACACTGTCGAACGCCATGTCGACATGGGCGGTGTACGACATCGCCAGCACGATACCGGTCACGATCTGGAGAACCAGAGCGATGCCGGCCAGCGAGCCGAAATTCCACCAGTAGTTCAGATTCCTCGGCGCCGGGTACTCGATCAAGTGTTCCCGTGCGAAGGAGATGATCGGCAAACGGTGGTCGATCCAGTTCGACACACGGCTGCCGGTCGAGGGACTGCTCATCGCCCTACCCCAACCTTGTTCTTGGTTACCCGATGCGGATGGTGCTGTCGTCGAGGAACACGTATTCCGGGACGAGCAGGTTCAGAGGCGCGGGCCCGCGGCGGATACGACCCGACGTGTCGTAATGCGAGCCATGGCACGGGCAGAACCAGCCATCGTAATCGCCCTGATAGCCGAGGGGCACGCAACCAAGATGGGTGCATACGCCAACGACGATCAGCCATTCCGGCTTTTCGACGCGGTCCGCATCTGTCTGAGGGTCGGGCAGATCCGAGAGGGGGACCGACCGTGCCTCCTCGATTTCCTTCTCGGTCCGGTGCCGGACAAACACCGGCTTGCCGCGCCAGGTGATGGTCACGGACTGGCCGGCCTCGATCTGCGAGATATTCACCTCGGTCGATGCCAGCGCCAGAACGTCTGCCGCCGGATTCATGCTGTCGATGAGCGGCCAGACCAGCGCCGCGGCACCCACCGCAGCACCGCCGCCAGCCAGCAGCATCAGGAAGTCGCGGCGCGTGGCTCCGTCACCATGTTCGTGGTGGCCGCCGGATGGCACCGTGTTCGCCATGTCGCAAACCTTTCGTCGCTCTCACACCTTCATCGGGCGCAAGCCTCGGTCTCGCCTGCGGTCGAACGGGATCCGGCCGAATGCCGCAAACTTCCGTCGCCGACGTTCCCTTAACACAAGGGTACGTCGATCTACACGGATACTGTCTGCGGTACCCGGACAGGTGGATGCGTCAGGTTGTCGCAGGGCCGGGTTGCGGCCGTTGCGAGCCTCGACATTCTTGATCCTCTCGTCCCGCCCGATCGCGACCGCCGCTCCGGTCCCGATGCCTGCCAGAGACAGCCACCGGGCCGACGGGCCGCCGCCGCGTCGCAAGGGGTATACCGAAAAACGCCCCCTTTGCAAAGGGTGGCGCCCCATCCCATGTTACAAGGCCGTGATTGACACGTCGCGGATCTCTTGCGCCGCCCCCGATGCCGAGGGTTCCACGCCCATGCGCCTTGCCCTGTTCGAACCCGATATTCCCGGAAATGCCGGCACCTGCATCAGGCTCGGCGCCTGTCTGGGGCTGGCCGTCGACATCATCGAGCCCTGCGGCTTCATATTGTCGGACACGCGGATGAAACGCGCCGGTATGGATTACGCGGCGCGCGCCGCCGTGCGCCGCCATGCGAGCTGGGCGCATTTCCAGGACGAGCGCCGCCAGAGCCGGTTGCCCGGGCGGCTGGTGCTGCTGACCACGGCAGGCGCCCTGCCCCATACCGAGGCCGTCTTCCACGCCGACGACATTCTGATGGTCGGCCGCGAAAGCGCCGGCGTGCCCGACCATGTCCATCAGGCGGCCGATCTGCGGGTGCGGATTCCTTTGCGGCCGGGGTTTCGATCGCTGAATGTCGCGGTCGCCGCATCCATGGTATTGGGAGAGGCGTTGCGCCAGACTGGCGGCTTCGATGCCGATGGCGCGATACCGGCCCAGCCCTGAGGAGACGACCTGATGAGCTTCGACGCCCGCGCCGCCCTTGAGGCCCGCGCCCGCACGGCACCGGCGGAGGATGCGGCCACCGCCGCCAGCCGCCGCGCCGCTGCCAGCACCTGGTTCCGGGATCTGCGCGACCGGATGTGCGCGGCGTTCGAGGCGATCGAGGACGATTATGCGGGGCCGATGAATACCGGTATGGCCGCCGGCCGCTTCACCCGCAGCACCTGGGACCGCCCCGGTGGTGGCGGTGGCGAGATGTCGGTGATGCGCGGCCGGGTGTTCGAAAAGGTCGGCGTGAACATCTCGGTCGTCCATGGCAGCTTTTCGCCCGACTTCGCCAAGGCGATTCCCGGCGCCGATCGCGCGCCCGCCGAAGGTGGCGCCGCCGAGGGGGGCGCCGACGGTGCCGGCGCGCAGTTCTGGGCCGCGGGCATTTCGCTGGTCGCCCATATGTGGTCGCCGCATGTGCCCGCCGCCCATATGAACACCCGCCATATCCGCACCACGCTGGGCTGGTTCGGCGGCGGCGGCGACCTGAACCCGATCACCCCCCACGCGCCGGATACCGAGCGGTTTCACGGCGCCTTCAAGGCCGCCTGCGACGCCCATGATCCGGCCTATTATCCGCGCTTCAAGGCCTGGTGCGACGACTATTTCGACCTGCCCCACCGGGGCGAGAAGCGTGGCGTCGGCGGGATTTTCTATGACTATCTGGACAGCGGCGACTGGACGCGCGATTTCGCCTTCACCCGCGATGTCGGCACCACCTTCCTGACCGTGTTTCCGGCGATCATCCGCCACCACATGAACCGCCCCTGGACCGAGGCCGAGCGCGAGTATCAGTTGATCCGGCGCGGCCGCTATGCCGAATTCAACCTGCTCTATGATCGCGGTACCCAGTTCGGCCTGAAGACCGGCGGCCATACCGAGGCGATCCTGATGTCGATGCCGCCTGCGGCGAAATGGCCCTGAGCCATCAACGAGACGGCGTGTCGGAGGGGTGGCGTTCGGTGATCGCCGGGGCGGTGATCGTCGGGGCTGGGGCCGGCACACGTCGCCCCAGCCACAGCCCCGCCAGCAGCACCGCCAGCGCCACGCCGCCTGCCACCATCAGCAGCCCGTTCATCGACATCAGATCCATGGCGACCCCCGCCGCCGCCGGCCCCGCGAAGCCGCCCATGGTATAGGCGAAGGCGATCGCGGTCATCGCCGCACTCATGTGATCGTCATCGACACGGGCACCGGCCTCGATCACCGCCAGGGTGTTCATGCCGCCGACGGCGCCGCCCCACAGAAACACCAGCAGCCAGGGCAGTCCCGCCCAGGGCCATGGCCCCAGCGGGTCGACCAGCGGCAGCAGGACCGCCCCCAGCACCACCAGCGCGGCACAGCCGAGCTGGGCGCCGCGAAACCCCAGCCGGTCGGCCACCAGCCCCAGCGGCATCTGCAGAATGGTGCCGCCGGTGCCGAAGGCCGTGGCAAAGAGGGGCGCTGCCACGATGCCCAGCCCGGCCGCCGCCGCATAAAGCGGCAGCAGCGCGATCGAGGCGGTTTCCGCCACCCCGCAGGCGAAGGCACCAAGCAGCGCCACCGGCAGCAGCCGGATCAGACCCATTCCGGCCCCGCGCCCGGCCGGCGGCACACCGGGCCTGCCGTTCAGCCCCATCCGGGCCAGCAGCGCCAACGGCACCAGCCCCGCCGCCACCAGCAGGCCGGCCGCCAGGAACGGCACCACCCCGTCATGGCCGGTCACCGCGATCAGCGCCGGCCCCAGGGCGATGCCCAGCCCCATCAGGGTTTCATGGCTGCCGATCGCCCGGCCACGGATGGCATCATCGGCGATGCGCACGATCCAGGTGTCGCAGGCGATCCAGCGCAGGATCAGGCCCAGCCCGGCCAGCCCGTTCAGGGCCATCAGCCCCAGCGGATCATCGACCACCGCCATGCCACCCAGCGCCAGCAGCGTCAGCGCGATGGCGATCAGGCAGGTGCCGGCCAGGCCCAGCCGGTGGATGATCCGCGGCACGAAGCGCGATACCAGCAGGATCACCGCCCAAGGCGCCGCCGCAACCAGGCCGATCAGACTGGCATCGACCCCGCGCCCGTCCAATGACAGCGCCAGCAACGGCGCGATGGTGCCGATCTGAACGATCTGCGCCAGAACCGACAGCAGGTTGACCGCGACCAGCCCTGCCACCCTGCGGTTGCGATTCATGGGCGGCAAGGACCGGGAAGATGATGGCGACAGCATATGCGGCTCAGACGGCGGGGAGGACATCGGCGGCCGGCTCCGGCAGAAGGAGGCGCCACAGGCAGCGGCCTGCAAGCGCCGGATGCGTCCTGACTCGGTCATCAACTTATAATTTTATTTTGACCGATGATATTTTCCGAATAGTATATATCTGACAACGCAGGGCGATACAACATCTCGCACACAGCCTGCCTGGACAAGGGAGCGCCGGGACCAACCCGCCCCAGACCATGCGCCATCATGCGCCGGTCCCCCGACTGCCTGCCGGTCACTGGCGCCGTGTCGCCGGCAGCCCGCAGTCTCACCCCTCGCAAAGAGCCCCCGATGACCCCGCCGATATCCGACGTCCGGCCGCAGCCGGGCGATTGTCCATCTGTGGCCGCATCCAGCCGCCCGGACTCCGCAACCGATCTGCTCCGCCGGTGGATGACCGACAGCCTGAGCTGTGTCGCCGGCCGGCGCGAGTTCCTGAGAGACCGCTATTTCATCGCCGCGGTCGCCACCCCCGACGACGTCCGCAGCGCCTTCACCGGCTTTACGCAAGCCCTGGAGACGCGCCGCACGGTCGCCGGCCTGTTCGTGGCGACGGCGGAGGATGGCGGCCCGCTGCCACCAGAACCCGCCGTCGATGCCATGCGGCGCATGGCCGGGCTGATGTCGGTTCTGACCCCGACACCAGCCAGCCGGCTTGCCGATGGCGGCCAGTTGAACCGCCGCATCCGCCTGCGCTGCCCGGTCACCGACCGCATGCTGATGTTCGACGATTTCGACGCCGTCGCCTTCTGCCCGGCGGCACAGAACCCAGCCGACCCGCTCTATGACCCGATGATGGCGGCGCCGGTGGTCTGTGCGAACCTGAATTCCGATGTTTATGCCTTTTCAATGTTCACCCGCGACACCTGCCTGCAGGCCCACGGCGTGGAAGTCTGGGATCTGCCCGACGCGGCGACCCGGCGTCAGGTGTTCGCCCATGCCGCGGCCCTGTGGCAACGCTTCGCCGAGAAGACCATCCGCAATTACATCGCCATCACCGACACCGCACTCTGCCCCACCTTCATGGATGGCGATCACCGGCACTGGTATGCCAGCCATCAGGATCCGGCCTTCGCCGAGACCCGTAAGGAACTGTATCGCCACGATATGCCGGTGCTCTACACCGACCGGATCATCCAGCGCTGGATCGGCCTGTTCGACGGCGCCGAAGCGGCGCATGCCTTCGCGGCGGCGGCACCCTCGACACTCGACCTCACGCCCGCCGGCACCTTCGCCGGCACAATGACCGCCGATGACATGGCGGACGCGGCGGATGCCGCCGCCAGTGCCGGCTGCCCCTTCGCCCACAGCCATCCCCCCGCCCCGAAGCCCCCCGCCCCGAAGGTTGCCCGATGACGCTGATCGACCTGACCCACCCGCCGGACCGCCCGGCCGGCCATGCCCCTGGCGCCCTCCTGGTGCCGGCACGCGATGCCGCCGGCAGCACCCTCACGCAGACGCCGGTGTTGCGCCTGAATATCGGCCGCATCCGGCAGCGCTGGCACGAGATCGCGGCGGCCTTCGCCGGCTTCGACATCTATTACGCGGTAAAGGCCAATCCGCATCCGCAGGTTCTGGCGGCGCTGGCGGCGCTTGGTGCCCGCTTCGATGCCGCCAGCATCGGCGAGATCGAGGCAGTGCTGGCGACCAGCACCCCGCCTGACCGGATTTCGTTCGGCAACACGATCAAGAAGCACCGCGACATCGCCATCGCCCATGCGCTGGGCGTGCGCCTGTTCGCGGTCGATGCCCCCGACGATCTCGCCAAGATCGCCGGTGCCGCCCCCGGCGCCATGGTGTTCTGTCGGCTGGACGTCGATGGCAGCGGCGCCGAATGGCCGCTCAGCCGCAAATTCGGCTGCGACCCGGACCGGGCCGTCGCGTTGATGCTCCAGGCCCGGGCTTCGGGCCTCGACCCGGTCGGGATCAGCTTTCACGTCGGATCACAACAGGTGCGGCCACATGCCTTCGAAGCGGCGTTGGAACGGGTGGCCGGGGTTGCCGCACGGCTGCTGAATGCGGGGCTGCGCCTGCGGCTGGTGAATATCGGCGGCGGGCTGCCCGCCCGCTACACCACCGACATCCCGTCGCTGGTCCAATACAGCGCGGCCGTCGACCGGGCGATCGACCGGCATCTGCTGCCGGTTCTGGGCCGACGCCCGCGGCTTGCGGCGGAACTGGGGCGCGGCCTGGTCGCCGAGGCCGGGGAGATCGAAACCGAGGTGGTGCTGGTCGCCGATCGCGGCACCGGCGCCGACGCCCGGCGCTGGGTGTATATCGATATCGGCGTGTTCCACGGGCTGGCCGAGACGTTGGGCGAAGCCATCCGCTATCCGATCAGCCGCCTGTCGCCCGATGGCGCGCCGGATGAACCCACCGGCCCCGTCGTGCTCGCCGGCCCCACCTGCGACAGCGCCGATATTCTGTATGAACGCCGGCCGGTCGATCTGCCGCTGGGGCTGCGATCGGGCGACCGGCTGGTGATCGGAGCGACCGGCGCCTATACCCACAGCTACAGCTCCGTCGGTTTCAACGGTCTGCCGCCGCTGCGCGTGGAATGCCATGATGATGTGCCGGCCGCGATGCATCCGCCGGCCAGGCGGTCAGTCGCCGGCTGAGGGCAGCGGCGTGAAGCGCCGGCGGGCTTCGGCCAGGCAGCGTGCCCGGTCAGGCAGGAAGCCTTCATCCAGCCACCAGGCTTCCAGTTCGGCCAGCGCCTGGCCCAGAGCCGGCCCCGGCTTCAACCCCATGGCGACCAGATCGGCGCCCCCCACCGGCAGGCCGGGCTGCTGCCAGCCCTCCAGAGCGGCCAGCGCGGCCCGAAGCCCGACGGCAGCGGTATCGTCGGTGATGCCACGGGCGCGGCCCCGCGCCCAGCCGGCCAGCAGGCGGTCGCGGGTCGTGACCACGCCGTCGCGATAGGCGGCGACCCGCGCCGCCAGCGGTGTCGGCGGCAGCGCGGGCAGCCGTGGTGCCACCTCGGCCACGGCCGCCACCCGCGCCAGCATCTGGTTCGACGGCCGCAACCGCTCGATCCGCCGGCGCCAATGGTCGATGCTGTCGCCGGCCGGGCCACATACCGCCGCCAGCACCGCCAGCCGGCGTTCAGGATCGGGGATGCCCAGTTCGGTCTCGATGGCGACAAGCGCGTCGAAGGGGCCGGTGTCGACCACCCCGCCCAGCACGTGATCCAGCACCCCCAGATCGGCCATCAGCAGGATCATACCATCGCCGCCGGTCAGGCGGGGGCCGCGCAGGATGCGCAGGAATTCATCGCGGATCCGCTCCCCCGACAGGCTGTCGATCCGCTCGGCCAGTTCCCGGCAGGCATCGAGCGCCGTCCGATCGGGTGCGCCGCGGCCGATCCGCGCCTCGAAGCGGAAGAATCTCAGGATACGCAGCACGTCTTCCAGGATGCGGCGGCGGGCATCGCCGATGAACCGCACCCGGCCATTGGCCAGATCCGCCAGCCCGTCGAACGGATCATACAGCCGGCCATCGGCCGAGAGCGACATGGCGTTGACGGTGAAATCGCGCCGCCTGGCATCTTCAGACCAGTCCTGAGTGAACGCCACCACCGCACGCCGGCCATCAGTGGCGACGTCGCGGCGCAGCGTGGTCACCTCCACCGGCACCCGGTCGGCGACCAGCGTCACCGTGCCATGGTCGATGCCGGTGGGCACGGCCTTGATGCCGGCCTGGCTTGCTGCCGCCATCACCGCATCCGGCAGCAAGGTGGTCGCCAGATCGATATCGGCCGAAGGCTGCCCCGCCATCAGGTCGCGCACGGCGCCGCCCACGAAACGCGCCTCGCCGCCCGCGGCGGCCAGCGCCGCCAGCACCCGGCGCACCGGCGCCGCGGTCATTGCCGGCGGCAGGACAAGGCCGGTCGCGACCGGATCGGTCCGCGCCGGCAGCACGGGTTCTGAACTGGGCATGGCTCTGTATGGTCTCGGTATCAGCGGGGGGATGGGGCAGGCAGATGAGTATCAGCGGGCGCCGTAATGCCCCGGCACGATCCGGCCATCCTCCATATGCGGCGGCACATAGATGCCCGGATCAGGCCGTGGCCCGATGGCCTGCCCGAACACGAACAATGACCCGCCAAGCGCCAGCACCGCAAGCGCCGTCACCCAGAGGGGCGGCGGCGCCGGTGCGACGCCGCGCCGTTCCCGCACGCGATCGGCCCACAGCACCCAGCCGCCATACAGCAGAAACGGCGCCAGGAACGGCAGGACATAGGTCAGCAGAATCCGCATGCCGCCGGCCTAGAGCGCCGGCCGGCGGTCAGCGGCACCGCCGGTCAGGCTGGCTCCGGAGATGCCGGCGGCGACGGGGGCAGCCGGCAGGTCGGGGCCCTGAAGACCCAGCCCCGCATCCAGAACCCGGGTCAGGTTGACCAGCATGCCGGCGGTCGCCCCCCAGATGTAATAGCGGCCGAAGGGGAAGGCATACCAGTGGCGCACCACCCCGCCCCGCTCCAGCGAATGGCGTTTGCGGTTGCGCGGGTCCATGAAGAAGCCCAGCGGCACCTCGAACACCTCCGCCACCTCGAACGGGTCGGGGATGATCTCCACCGGCGGCATCACCAGCCCCACGATCGGCACCACGTGAAAGCCGGTGGTGGTCTCGTAGGTGTCGAGCCGGCCAATGATCCGGATATGCGCACGATCGACGCCGATCTCCTCGCGGGTCTCGCGCAGCGCGGTATCCACCGCATCGATGTCGCCCTCGTCCACCCGGCCACCGGGAAACGCCACCTGGCCCGCATGGGCGTGCAGATGCTGGGTGCGCTGGGTCAGCAGCACGGTCAGCCCGGCCGAGCGCTCAACCAGCGGCACCAGCACCGCCGCCGGCCGCTTGGCGCCGGCGATCCGGCTGCCGGGGTTCAGAACATAGTCGCCATTGACCGCCGGGGTGTCCGGGTCGATGCCGACGGCATTGGGCAGGCTGTCGTTGAAGACCGCGACGATATCGGCGGCGACGGTCATCGGCCGGCCCCCGCCGCGATGCGGTCATCCTCAAATTCGGGCGATCCCAGATAATGGGTCATGCCGGCGCTTTCCACCGCCAGCACCTCGGCGCCGGTGTCGGGATGGCGCCGGATATCGGCCAGATCGACCAATTGATAATAAACCGCGCGGCCAAGCAGCGCCTCCAGCCCCCGGCCGACCGTCAGATAGGGTGCCAGATCGCCGCTGTCGGGCCGTGGCCGCAAGACCAGCGGATGCGCATCGTCCAGCGGCACCTCGGCCTCGACATTGGTGGTGAAGACGATCCGCGCATCGCGACCGGTGCCCTCGACCCGCATGGCGGTGACGATATAGGCCGCGTCCTCCACCTGGATCCGGCACTTCTCGACCGGGGTTTCCAGCCAGTAATCGCCATCCGCGTCGCGATGCAGCACGGTCGAGAACAGCTTGACCAGCGCATGCCGCCCGATCGGTGTGCCCAGATAGAACCAGGTGCCGTCACGGGCGATGCGCATATCGATGTCGCCGCAGAAGAACGGGCCCTTGCGGCGCGGCCCGCCTTCGGCCGCGGCCGTGCCGTCGCCACCCGCAGGCGGCGTGCCCAGGCCCAGCCGCCCCGCCAGTTCGGTGCCCCCTGCCGCCGGCCCGCCGCCGGCCGCGGTGCCCTTGCCGTCATTGGCGCTCATGCCTCATCCTCCGTCTTTGTCGCCAGCCAGCGCCGACGCAGGGCCTCGCCGTGACGGGCAAGCCAGTTCAGCGCCACGATGGTGGTCGCGTTGTCCAGCCGGTCGCCGTCGAGCAGCGCCACGGCATCGGCGCGCGGCAGGGCGAAGACCTTGATGTCCTCGTTCTCTTCGGCAAGTCCGGCCCGGTCGGCACGGGTACCGGCCGCCACCTCGCCCACATAGAGATGCACCCATTCGTCACAGGCGCCCGGCGAGGGCTGATATACCGATATGGCCTCGATCCGCCCGACCTCAAGGCCGGCCTCCTCGACCGCCTCGCGGCGGGCGACCATTTCCGGGGTCTCGCCCGCATCGATGATTCCGGCCACGATCTCGATCATCCAGGGGCTGGCCGCGCCATACAGGCCGCCGGCGCGGAATTGTTCGATCAGCACCACCTCGTCGCGGACCGGATCATAGGGCAGCACCGCCGAGGCGATGCCGCGTTCAAAGATCTCGCGGGAAAACGGTTCCGTCCAGCCACCATCCATCGCCCGGTGGCGCAGGGTGACCCGCACGATCCGGAAATAGCCGTCATACAGGATCTCGCGCCCCAGGATCTCGACGTCGTCGCGACCGAAGGATGCGGCCTCGACAGGCACGGTATGGCTGGGTTCGGACATGCGGGCTCAGGCTCCGGTGGATCGGGGGGCGGCACCATACGGCGGCGCGCCCTCCCCCCTGTATACGACAGCGGGCGGTTACGGCCACCATTCTGGCCGCAACCGCCCGGGTGGTCGAGCGACCATGCCGTGGCAATCTGAAGGGCGGCCATGCGCCGCGCCGGCGGCCCGGTCAGCGATGCTCAGGCGGCCACCGCCGCCCGTGAGATGATGCCCTCGGCATCGGTGCCGGTGGGCAGGGTGCCATAGAACCCGCCATGATCGCCGCCCAGCCGGCTGGCCAGCCAGGCTTCGGCCAGGGTTTCCGGCGCATGATCGATCAGTTCGGCCCCCGCCAGCGCCAGCCCCAGATCGCCGACCAGCCGCCGCGCGCGGAATTCCAGATCGGCATTCGACCCCAGCGCCGCCAGCGTGCGGTCGAGATGGGCATCATAGCGGGCATCGGCGCCGCGATTGCGCATCAGCCGGGCGGCCAGCGCCTCACGCGTCGCGGGTTCGCGACCAAGAGCGCGCAGCACATCCAGCGCGATCACATTGCCCGATCCTTCCCAGATCGCGTTCAGCGGCGCCTCGCGATACAGCCGCGGCAGGCCGCTTTCCTCGACATAGCCATTGCCGCCCAGGCATTCCATCGCCTCGTAGATAAAGCCCGGCGCGCGCTTGCACACCCAGTATTTCACCACGGCGGTGGCGATACGCGCGAAGGCCTGTTCCTGCGGATCGGCGCCGCTCTGCTCGAAGGAATGGGCCAGTCGCATCACCATGCGCATCCCGGCCTCCTGCTCCAGCGCCAGATCGGCCAGCACATTGCGCATCGCCGGCTGGTCCACCAGCCGGGCGCCGAAGGCCTGGCGGTGGCGGGCGTGATGGATCGCCTGGGTCAGCGCCTGGCGCATCAGCCCCGATGCCCCCAGCGCGCAATCCAGCCGGGTGTGATGGACCATCTCGATGATGGTGCGCACCCCGCGCCCCTCGGGCCCGACCCGAACCGCATAAGCGCCGCGCAGCTCGATTTCCGACGAGGCGTTGGACCGGTTGCCGACCTTGTCCTTCAGCCGCTGGATATGCATGGCGTTACGGCTGCCATCGGGCCGGCGGCGCGGCATCAGGAAACAGGTGACGCCGGCATCGGTCTGGGCCAGCACCAGAAAGCCGTCGCACATCGGCGCCGAGCAGAACCATTTATGGCCGGTCAGCTCATAGACCTCCTGGCCGTCCTCTTCGCCCACACGCACCGCCCGGGTGGTGTTGGCGCGGACGTCGGACCCGCCCTGTTTCTCGGTCATCGCCATGCCCAGGGTCAACCCGGCCTTTTCCGGCGCTGGAATGGCGCGCGGGTCATACTGGGTGCTCAGCACGCCGGGCAGCCAGCGCTCCGCCACCGCCGGCTCCTGCTTCAGCGCCGGGACCACCGCGAAGGTCATGGTCATCGGGCACATGGTGCCGGCCTCGGCCTGGCAGTGCATATAGACCAGGGCCGATCGCGCGACCATGGCGCCGGGGCGCGGATCGGTCCAGGCCAGGGAATGCATGCCGGCGCCCACCGCTTCGGCCATCAGCGCGTGATAGGCCGGGTGAAAGCGCACCTCGTCGATCCGGTTGCCATAGCGGTCATGGGTGGTCAGCTCAGGCGGAAACCGGTTGGCGTCATGTCCCAGCGCCAGCATCGGCCCGCCGGTCCTGGCGCCGTAATCCGACAGCAGCCCGCGCGCCCAGCCGCCGCCGAAACCCTCGACCGCCTCGCCAAGCGCCTGATCGCCGGCATAGAGATTGGCCTCCAGCAGCGGCACCTGATTGAACACCGCATGGGTGGCGCCGGGCGCCGCAGCGGGTGCCAGTGCCGGTGATGGCGATGACGATGATGATGCAAGGGGGGTCTGGTCGGTCATCGGAGGTCTCCGGAATGGATGTCGGGATGGATGATGACGGTCTTCAGGACAGGGGATGCGGCCCGCGGCCCAGGCCCTCGATGGCCCGCTGCGCAATCCGCAGCGTGTCGCTCGGCGCATCCGGGCGGCCGGTCAGGCCGCGCCGGCAGAAGCCGACGATGTCGGCGATCATGGTGGCGTCGGCATCGGTCAGGGCGTCGCGGCCGCTGTCGATCCGCCGGGCGCGAGCCAGCGGCCCGACCAGGGTTTCGCTGACGATGCCGACCATGGCGGCGGCCGCGATTTCGGGCGGCTGCGGGCTCAGGGTCTCCTCGGCAAGTCCGGTCGCCACCGCCTCGGCATAAAGGGCCGTGTAGCGCCGCCGCGACGCCAGCCGCTCGGCATCGACCAGCGGGTCGACCGGTTCGGCCAGCAGGGCATAGGCCAGTGCCCGCCCCGCCAGGGCACGGGCGGCGAAGGTGGCAACCGCAAAGGCGATCCGCCGGTCGGCCGGCCCCTGACCGCGGATCGCATCGGCAACCGCCTGATATTCATGCCCCGATGCCCGCCGGAACAGTTCCGCGCACAGTTCCGCCTTCGAGGTGAAATGGCGATAAACGGTGCCCACGGCCACCTCGGCATCTTCCGCAACCGCGCTGACCGACAGCCCGGCAAAGCCCGCGCGCCGCACGATGCCGAAGCCCGCGATGCATAGCCGCTCGCGGGTCTTGACCGGCGTCACCGGCATCTGATCCGCCGGCACCTGATCGGCCGGCAGCGATCGGCCGTCCGGCGCATGTTCATCCATCACCCTCTGCCTTCAGTCCGGGATCGCCGCCGGCCGCACAACGCTGACAGCCCGCTTGCGATCACCGATGTGAATCCGGATTCACATCGAGCCACAGCGGCGGCGGCGGCGCAAGTCTGTTTGCGTGGCGTCGCCTCGAAAACCATGCGCGCAAACAAAAATCCGCGCATTCGATGGAATGCGCGGTTCATGGTACTGCCCGACATGGTGACGCGGAAGAAATGGCTGGGGCGCCAGGATTCGAACCTGGGATCACGGGATCAAAACCCGATGCCTTACCGCTTGGCTACGCCCCAACGCGCCGGGCCGAACCATAGTACGGACCACAGCGGTTTTCAACTGGATGCAGAGGGTGTTTCACGGATTTCGGGAGCCACCGCCAGCACCCGGCCGGCGGCCACCCACCACGACGGACGGGCGGCGGCAAGCCGGACCGATGCGGCTTTCGCGGCATCAGGGCTGGCGAACAGGGCGAAACAGGTGGCGCCCGAGCCGGACATGCGCGTGAAACATGCCCCCGGCAACGCCGCCAGTGCCGTCTCGACATCGGCGATCACCGGCAGCAGCACGCGGGCGGGCGGCGCCAGGTCGTTGGTCGCATCGGCCAGCGCCGCCAGAAGCTGCGGCAGATCGCCGGTATCGGGCAGCGAGGCCGGCGCCGAGGCCACGGCGCCCGATGCGGCACGCGCCTTGAAGACGGCCGGGGTCGACAGCGGCATCAGCGGATTGGCCAGCACCAGCCCCATCCCGCCGAGCAGGCGGGCGGTGGGGTGGCCAAGCGGCGTCACCACCTCGCCCACCCCGGCGATCCGGGCGGGACAGGCCGCAACACACATCGCCACATCGGCACCCAGTTGCCCGGCCACGTCCATCACCACCGGCCGCGGCACACCCCATGCGCCGGACAGCAGGCGCAGCACGGCGGCGGCATCGGCCGATCCGCCGCCGATGCCACTGGCCACCGGCAGGCGCTTGTCCAGGGCAATCATCCGGGGAAGCGGCCGGTTCACCCGCCCCGCCAGCGCCGCCGCCGCGCGCATCGCGAGATTGTCGGCCGGCATGGTGCAGGCGAGATCGGCCGCGAAGCGACCGGTCAGGCGAAAAACCGTCTCCGCGCCGGCGGGCAGCGGCCACGGGTCCACCACCACCCGATCGCCGATATCGGCAAACACCACCAGACTGTCCAGCAGGTGATAGCCATCGTCACGCCGGCCGGTGACATGCAGATGCAGGTTGATCTTGGCGGCGCCCAGCGTTTCCAGCGGCCCGGTTCCGGCGCCGGCCAAGCCATATCCGGCCGCCCTGCTCATCCTCTCCCCGGCTGTCCTCGTCCCGGCCGTCATCGCCCAATCGTCATTCTGCGGCGGCAGCGCGGGCGATGCTGGCACCACTGGCGTCGACCACGCCGGCCGAGCGCAGGATGCCGGCCGCCGGCGGCAGGCCCTCGTTCAGCTTGCGGCGCAGCGCCTCGGCCTGGGCCGGCTCGGGATTGAAGACCAGGGCATGGCTCCACTGGAACCGGGCCTCGCGGTCGCGGCCGACCCGCCAATAGGCGTCGCCCAGATGATCGTTGATGGTGGGATCGTTGGGCTGCAGCATCACCGCCTGCTCCAGCCGCTCCACCGCCTCGTCGAACAGACCGAGCTGATAGAGCGCCCAGCCCAGGCTATCAATGATGAACCCGTCGCGCGGCCGCAGGGCCACAGCACGCTCCAGCATGCCGCGAGCCCGGGCGAGGTTCATGCCCTTCTCAACCCATGAATAGCCCAGATAATTCAGCACCAGCGGCTGATCGGGGGACAGTTGCAGCGCGGTCAGGAAATCCGCCTCGGCTTCGGGCCAGCGCCCGGCGCGTTCATAGGCGACGCCGCGGGCATAGAACAGATCCCATTGCTCCGGCCCCGGCTGGCCGCCAAGGGATGCGATCACCTGACCATAGGCCGCGGCGGCATCGTCCCAACGCTCCTGCTGGCGGTAGATCTCGGCCAGACTGATCACGGCGTCGCGCTGCCCGGCGTCGACACGCGCCTTCAGCAGGGTCTCTGCCTGCTCGGTCTCGCCCTTGCGGGCCAGATTCTCGGCAATGCGGATCGCGGCCGCATCGGCGACGGCGCCGTCATCGTCGATGGTGCGGAAGGTGTCGAGCGCCGCGCGATGATCGCCCGCGCGTTCATAAATCTCACCCACCAGATAGCGGGCATCGGCGAAATCGGGCCGCATATACAGCGCCAGACGGCCATAGAACAGAGCGGCGCCCAGAACCTGATCGCGCAGCAGCAGCCCGGCGACGCTGTACAGCGCTTCGGCGATGCCGGCGCGATAATCGGGCACGGTCCGTGGCAGGTCGTCGCCGGCCTCGATCCGCGCCAGCGTGCGGCGCAAGGTGGTGCTTTCCGGCGCGTCGCGCAGCATCTCGCGATACAATTGCCCCGCCATGTCACGATTGCCGGTCCGCACCAGATGCGAGGCATAGGCCTGGATAAGCCGCACCGATGTCGGCCCGCCCGCCGACAGCGCCAGCTCATAATTCGCCGTGGCACCATCGGTCTGGCCGGCCAGATCGTGGATCAGCGCCGCATGTTGATAGCGGAAGCTTGCGAAGGCCGGATTGCCGGCAAGACGGTCGAGCGCCGTCACCGCCTCACCCGACCGGCCGCGGCCATAGCGGATCCAGGCATCGACCACCGGCGCCAGCAGGCCGTTGACGCCGCCGCGATCCATCCGGTCGGCCATCCGCTCCGCCTCGATCAACTCGCCCGTGTTGATGCTATGAAGGATCAGCAGCAGATCGGAAAAGGGGGCGGCAGGCTCCAGCGCCTGCACACGGCCGGCATAGTCCAGCGCCTGATCGATATCGCCTTCGCCCGCCGTCAACAGCATGGCGCGACGCAGCAACTCGGCATCGTTTGGCGCCTGATCCAGCGCCGCGCGATAGAACGACGCGGCCGCCGAAAAATCGTCACGGGTCTGGGCATAGCGCCCGGCCAGGTAGTTGCCGGTGAAGGTGCGGCCGACACGGACCTCGCTCACCGGCCCCGCGACAGGTCCGGCGCACGCCGCCAGCAGACCCGCTGCAAGGGCCGCGACGATCATCGCACCCGCCCGTCCGCTGCCTGCCCGTCTCATACGCAAGTCCATCCCGTCGATCGGCTCGCGCCGGTCCGTGCTTATAACAGCCGGCCGGCCCCCTGGTCGCTCTCCGGTTGCCCGGACCGCCATTCGTCGCATGTGCCCCACGTCCAGGCAAGGCTGGCCACGGCATCCGGCAGGCCTGCGACATTTTCGTCTCGTACCGCGTTGCGGCAATGTCACCATTGGACACGTTGACCACCCGCCTGTCCAGCGCCGAGGCTGGTGCGACCCGTGTACCGGATCGGGCGACCCATGCGTGTAACGCCGGGCTCGACGCTTGACCTTCGCCCGGCTTTGGCGCACAAATCACGGGTTACAAAGAAGGGCCGCGCTGCCGATGGGTGGCGGGTGCCCGTATCCCCGATGGGAGCCGGCTCGATTCTGCCCGCCGCCCGCCTCTTGCGAGGCCGGGCGCTTCTGTGCGTGTCAGCCCGGCCCCTGTCAGAGCGGGCACGGCCCGCGTGGTGTTTGCCGGACGCGGTGAGCGCCCGTACCTTGAGGAAGTGGTGCTATGGGTAGCAAGAACAACCCGAAGAACCGTGGCGCTGTCGCGGTTGAGAAGCTCTTCGACGGCAAGAAGGTGAAGCCGGTCCTGTATGTCGGCTCGAATGTCGGCCATGGCCGGTATATCGCGGCGCAGGACGACGGTGGCAAGCTGGTCAACGACCATGCCGGCCGCCCGGTTGCCTGGCGCGATATCTGATTGCGTCATCCGGTGCCCCGGCCCGCCGGGGATCCTGGATGACCGATGAAACAGCCGCATCCATGGCCATGGATGCGGCTGTTTCACTATGGGCATGACCGATCATGCGGCGACGGACGGCACCGGCCCTGCGTCATCAGGACGCAGCATCGTCAGGACGCAGCATCGTCAGGACGCTCCGGCCGGCTGCGGCACGAAGCGCGCGGCCGTGTCGTCGCGGAACCGCACCACGCCACGCGCGACACTGCCCTCGATCGACAGATCGACTTCCAGATCCTGAACCGTGCCGCCACGCCACACACCCTGCCCGGCAGCCAGTTGGACCCGGCCGCCGCCGGCATCCGGCAGCCCCGCCACCACCAGCCGACCGGCCTGCACACTCTCGGCGCCGTCATCCGCGCCGGTCCGCACCGGCAGATAGGCATCCAGGTTCAAGCGGTCGAAAGCCAGCCGCCCGCCCAGCCGCCAGGCGCCGTCGGGGCCGCCCCAGGCCGCCGACAATCCGCCCGCGACATCGGCACCATCGACCGTGCCCGACAGATCGGCAAGGTTCAGCCCCTGGGGTGCCAGGGCCGCCCTGGCCCGCAGCGCCACCCGGCCGAAACGGCCGGTGGCGGTATCGGGTGCTTCACCATCATTGAAACCGGCGATCAGCCCCGCGGCAGACCGCGCCTGCAGGGTCACGGCACCATCGAAGCCCAGGCCGCCACCGCGCGGGCCGATCCGCCCCTCGGCATCCAGTCGCGAGACGCCGGCGGTGCTTTCGATCGAAAATGCCGGCATCAGCAGATCGCCGCCCGTGCGCGGGTCGCGACGCAGGCCGATCACCAGACCGGTCAGCCCCGGCAGGTCGGGCCGCCCGGTTTCGACCGATGCGGCCTTCAGATCCAACTGCCGCGGCAGGGCCGCCAGCAGGGCCACGGTGGCACCGGGTGCTGCAGCCGCCTCGATCCACGGCGCCAGATCCAGCCGCCCGACATCCAGCCGCATGGTGGTGCCTTCGCCCGGCACCCAGTGCACGGCGCCTTGCGCGCTGGTCTCGCCAAGGACGAGTTGGCCGTCATCCAGCCGCGCGCCGGCCGCCCCCGCCGACAACTGGCCGGTCAGTCGCAAGGGCAGGCCGAAGGGCACGGGCGGCGTTTCCGTCACGCCCGACACATCCGACACCAGCCCGGCCAGCACGCCGGCATCACCGGCCTTCATATCCACGCGGCCCTTGAAGCCGCCATCCGTCACCTGGCCGTCATAGGTCAGCAGCGCGCCGCCGGCGATCAGCGTCAACCGGCCGGCAATCGCCTGGGCACCGTCCGGGTCGGCACTGCCCAGGCGGGTCTCAACCAGCACCGGCACACCGCCAGCCGCCAGCCGTCCCCTGATCTCGCGCACACCGGCGCCGGTGGTGGTGGCATCGATCTCTATCCCGTCGATCAGAACCCGGCGATCGCCGCCCAGGCCCAGATCCAGGGTGCCGTTGCGGATCGACAGCGACGGCACCGCCGCGATCAGCGCCTCGGCACCCGACGACGCCGCGGTCTCGGGCCCCTGATTCTCCAGCGCCATCCGCGGCCCATCGAGGTCGAGCCGCCGGGGCGTGAAGCCGCCGCCCGCCAGATCCAGCACCGACAGGCCGATCACCATCCGGTCGGCCGCAAGCCCGGTCTGGGGATCGGCGCCGATCCGCACGTCATTGAGGGTAAGGTCCAGCCCCGGCAGCAGCCTGAGTTGCATGGCCCCGGCAATGCTGACCGGCTCGCCGGTCGCATTGGCGATCCGATCGGCCATCGACTGGGCCACCGACGGTGCCACCTGCCGCAGATCCTGGCCCGGCAGCCACACAGCCCCCGCAACCGCGATCGCGGCGATGCCGATCACGATCAGACTGCCGGCGGCAATGGCGATACGGGCGGCGGACGACATCGGCGCGAGGTTCCCTTTCAGATCGGATCCGGTCAGCGGCAGCGGCGTGTCTCAAGGGGCGAGAGGCCGCATGATACAACAGCCACAGCGCTGCCGTGGCATCAACATCCGGGGCCGCCGCCACATCACGCGGCCCCCTTGTGCGGAAATGCCACTCGCCCCCGGCCACGCGCCGCCTTAGTGTTCACAAGGCCGGCCCTTGCCGGAAGGTTCAAACGGCCGGCCCATGGCCGGCATCGCAGCGCCATAGACCCTAGCCGGGGCCGCAGGTATGGGCAACTCCGCCGGTACAGTGCAGGCATTCCGGTCGTCTTGCCCCGGGAGATGCCGACCATGGGTGACATCATCAACCTGAAGGACGCGCGCAAGCAGCGCGCCCGTGCGGAGAAAGAGGCCCGCGCGGCCGAAAACCGCGCCCGCTTCGGCATGAGCCGGTTTCAGCGCACCCTGCGCGATACCGAACGCGACCGGGACCGCCATATCCTGGACCTGAAGCGGTTGACCGGAGACGACCCCGACAAGACGCCACAGCGCTGACCGGACGCCAGCGCGCTGAATGGCCGGCGGAGCTGGACTTTACCGGTCGAGCGGCCGGGTCACATCCGCCAGCCACGCGGCCACATCGGGCGCGACCAGCGGCCCCACCTCGGCCAGCACCCGGGCATGATAGGCGTCGACCCAGTCGCACTCGGCCGCCGTCAGCATGTCGGCGCGGATCAGCGTGCGGTCGATCGGCGCGAGCGTGATGGTATCGAAGGCCAGGAACCGCCGCCCCGCGAAGCCGATGCCATCCTCGCGCACCACCACCAGATTCTCGATCCTGATGCCATAGCGGCCGGGCTCGTAATAGCCGGGCTCGTCCGACAGGATCATGCCCGGTTCCAGCGCCACGCCCGACACCTTCGAAATCCGCTGTGGCCCCTCATGGACCGACAGATAACTGCCGACGCCATGGCCGGTGCCATGGTCGAAATCCAGCCCCGCCGCCCACAGGTGATGACGCGCCAGCACATCGAGCTGCGCGCCGGTGGTGCCGGCCGGGAAACGGGCGGTCGCGACCGCGATATGGCCCTTCAGCACCAGGGTGAACGACCGCGCCACCGCGTCGGGCATAGCGCCGATGCCGATGGTGCGGGTGACATCGGTGGTGCCGTCCAGGAACTGGCCGCCGCTGTCGACCAGATAGATCTCGCCCGGGACCAGCCGGCGGTTGCTGCGCTCATTCACCCGGTAATGGGCCATGGCGGCGTTGGGTCCGGCGGCCGAGATGGTCTCGAAGCTCATGCCGCGATAATGATCCAGCCCGCGCCGCAGCGCGCCAAGCTTCTCTGCCGCGTCCAGCTCGGTCACCCGGCCCATGGGGGCCTCGGCGGCGATCCAGGCCAGGAAGGTGACCAGCGCGCCCGCGTCACGCAGATGCGCCGCTCTTGTCCCCGCCAGTTCCACCGCATTCTTGCGCGCCTTGGGCAGGGCGATCGGCGACGCGCCCTCGACAACCGTGGCGCCCGCCGCCTTCAGCCGCAGATCGGCCCAGACCGTGGCGGTCGCCGGATCGATCAGCACCCGCCGGCCGGCGCAGGCATCCAGCGCCGCCCCCAGCCCCTCGACCGGCGCCACCCGCGCCTCGCCGGCCAGATGGGTCAGCGCCGCCTGGGTCAGCTTGCGCGGGTCGATGAACATCTGCGTGGCGCCATCGGCATCGATCAACCCGAAGCCCAGGGGCATCGGCGCGCAGGGCACGTCGGCGCCGCGGATGTTCAGCAGCCAGGCCAGATCCTCAGGCAGCGTCATCAGATAGGCATCGGCGCCGGCGGCCCGGATCGCGGCCCCGATCCGCGCACGCTTGGCCGCCACCGGCTCGCCCGCGAAACGCTCGTCATGGGGCACCACCGGCCCCAGCGGCAGGGCGGCGCGGCCGTTCCACACGGCGTCCACCGGGTTGCCATCCAGCGCCACCAGATCGATGCCCGCCGGCGAGAGCTGGCGCTGCCAGCGGGCCAGTTCCCCCGGCGTGTGCAGATGCGGATCATAGCCGATCCGCGCACCACGATCCGCCACCTCGGCCAGCCATGTCATCGGCGCCCGATCGACCACATGGCAGCGTTCGAACACCGCCCCGTCGACCTCCTGTTCGGCCTGAATGGTATAGCGGCCATCAATGAAGATCGCCGCCCGGTCGCCAAGGATGATCGCGGTGCCGGCCGAGCCATGAAAGCCGGTGATCCAGCCCAGCCGTTCCGCCGCCCGGGGCACATATTCGCCCTGGTGTTCGTCGGCGCGGGGCACGATGAAGCCATCGACGCCCGCCGCCGCCAGCCGGGCGCGCAGCCGGGCGACCCGGCCGGCGGTATCGGGCGCATCATCCCACAGGCCGTCGGCCGGCTCGGCCCCCGTCTTGGTGCGCCGCCGCACCAGATCGGCCACCAGGGCCGGATCATGCGGCCCGGCGCCAAGGATCAGATCGATCCAGCCCTCGTCATCCGCAGGCACCGCCGACGCGTTGATTCCGGCCAGCACCGCATCCAGGTCGCCCGGCCGCAGGCGCGATCCGGCCGCGGCAAGCCGGGCGCCCAGATCGTCGCTGGGGTTGCGCTGCGGATTGGTTCCGTCCGGGGTGGCTGCGATCATCGACGGCCTCGACAGAGAAGATGTTGGAGGAAATGATCAGCGCCGGTGGTCAGCGCCGGTTCGGCCGCTGCGGCCAGGCGCGCCGCATCAGCAATGTCGTCCAGCCGTCCAGCACCAGCCGGGCCTCAAGAACCAGGCCACGCCGGCGATAGGCGTTGCGCACCCAGGCATCCTGACGCGGGGTCAACCCCGACAGCACCAGCCGCCCGCCCGGCGCCAGATGCCGCACCACCACCGGCGCCATCCGCGCCAGCGGACGGGCCAGGATATTGGCCAGGATCAGGTTGTACGGCCCGTATGCCGTCACCTCGGGCCGGCGGAAGCCTTCCGAGATCAGCGGGATCACCCGGTCGCGCACGTGATTGATGTGGATATTCTCGGCCGTCACCGCAACCGATCGCGGATCATTGTCGACGGCCAGCACCCGGCGGCGCAGCATGCGCGGGTTCAGCCGCTTCGCGGCGCCGATCGCCAGCACGCCCGAGCCGCAGCCCATGTCCAGCACACGCCGGACCGGCAGCCGCCGGCGGGCGATGCGGTCGATCATGGTCAGGCAGCCACGGGTGGTGCCATGCTCGCCCGAGCCGAAGGCCTGGCCGGCATCGACCACGATGCCGATGGCGCCCGGCGGCACCACGTCGCCCGACAGGTGGCTGCCATGAACCACGAAGCGGCCGGCCTTGATCGGCACGAAGCTCTTCAGAACGTCGCTCGCCCAGTCGCGATCCTCCAGCCGGTCCAGCGACGGGCTTTCCAGCGGAATATCCAGCGCCGCCGCAAGCACCGCGACACGTGTGGAGATCACCGCCATCTCGGGCCGGGCACCGCGGGCATAGCCGCTGACCCGCCACCACAGGCCATCCTCCACCACCTCGAAGCTGGTCAGGCTTTCGACGAAGGGTTCAAGCGCGGTTTCAACCGCGGAGACATGTTCCAGCCCCGGGACATCCAGGGTCAGCCGCCACACCAGGCGGGCGGGATCAGACGGGCTCGACAAAGCGATCGATCACTTTCTTCCGGCCGACACCATCGAACACCACCTGCAGCTTGTCGCCTTCGATGCGTTCGATGAATCCGGCGCCATATTTGGCATGGGACACCCGCATGCCGATCTTGAACGACGAGGTGTCGGCGGCCTTGGCTGCCGCCGCGGCCTGTCCGGGTGTGCGGCCACTGGTCGGCTGAAGCCGGCGCGGCGCGAAATCGCGACCACCGCCGGCCGTGCCGCCAGATCCTGCGCGATCGTTCACCCGAACCGCCGATCCGTCGATGGTGCGGGTGGACAGGTCGTCGGCCAGGCGTGTGGCACGGTCGTAAACCTCCGTCTGTGCATAAGGGTCCGGTGCCGCATGGTCCGATGGCCGGCCGCGGCCGGCTGGCTGCCATCCGCCCTGGCGGTTGCCGCCATAAACCCCGGTCTGCCCCGACAGCTCGACATGGGGCCCCGGCAATTCCTCGACGAAACGCGACGGCACCGAAGACAGCCACTGGTTATAGACCCGCCGGTTGGCGGCGAAGCTGATCACTGCCCGGCGCCGGGCGCGGGTCAGACCGACATAGGCCAGCCGGCGTTCTTCCTCCAGCCCCTCGCGCCCGCTTTCCTCAAGCGCGCGCTCATGGGGAAAGACGCCCTCTTCCCAGCCGGGCAGGAACACGGTGTCGAATTCCAGCCCCTTGGCGCCATGCAGGGTCATCAGGCTGACCATCTCGTCGCCGGCCCGGGTGTCGACATCCATCACCAGCGAGACATGTTCCAGAAAGGCCGGCAGGCTGTCGAATTCCTCGACCGTGCGGGCCAGTTCCTTCAGATTGTCCAGCCGGCCCTGGGCTTCCGGGGTCTTCTCGGCCTGCCACATGCCGGTCAGGCCGCTTTCATCCAGCATCCGGCGCACGACCTCGCCATGGGTCTCATGCGACAACGCCTCGCGCCAGCCGGCAATCAGCCGCGCCAGATCGCCCAGCGCCGCCCGCGCCTTCGGGCGCAGCGCATTGGTGATCGCGGGTTCGCCCGCCGCCACCAGCAGCGGCACACCCTCGGCCCGCGCCGCCACCGCCAGCGCCTGAACCGAGGCATCGCCCAGCCCGCGCTTGGGCACGTTCACGATCCGCTCGAAGGCCAGATCATCGGCGCTGGCGATCATCAGCCGCAGATAGGCCAGCGCGTCGCGCACCTCGGCGCGCTCGAAGAACCGCAGCCCCCCCACCACCCGATAGGGCAGACCGATGGTCACGAAGCGGTCTTCGAAGGCGCGGGTCTGGTGGCCGGCACGCACCAGCACCGCCATGTCCGACAGCGACAGCCCCTGCGCGCGCAGATGCTCGATCACATCCGACACGAAGCGCGCCTCCTCGTCGCCATCCCAGCAGCCCTGGATGCGGACGCGCTCACCCTCGCCATCATCGGTCCACAGCGTCTTGCCAAGCCTGCCCTCGTTATGGGCGATCAACGCCCCGGCAGCGCCCAGAATATGGCCGGTGGAGCGGTAATTCCGTTCCAGCCGCACGACGGTCGCATCGGGGAAGTCGGTCTCGAACCGCAGGATGTTGCCGACCTCGGCGCCGCGCCAGGAATAGATCGACTGATCGTCATCGCCCACGCAGCAGATGTTGTGATGGGCCTGGGCCAGCAGCCGCAGCCACAGATACTGCGCCACGTTGGTATCCTGATACTCGTCGACCAGGATATAGCGGAAGCGGCGCTGCCAGTCGGCCAGGATGTCGGGATGCTGGCGGAACAGCCGGATGCATTCCATCAGCAGATCGCCGAAATCGGCCGCGTTCAGCTCTTTCAGCCGCGCCTGATAGGCGGCATAGAGGCTGGAACCGCGACCGCGGGCGAATTCATGCGCCTCCACCCCCGGCACCTCGGCCGGCTGATAGGCCTTGTCCTTCCAGCGCTGGATGGCGCCGACCAGCACCTTGGGCGGCCAGCGCTTCTCGTCCACGCCCGCCGCCTGGATCACCTGCTTGGCCAGACGGATCTGGTCGTCGGTGTCCAGGATGGTGAAGGTGGAACTCAGGCCCACCAGCTCGGCATGACGCCTGAGGATGCGGGCCGCCAGCGAATGGAAGGTGCCGAACCACAGCCCGCTTTCGTCGCCGCCGATCAGCCGCGCCACCCGCTCGCGCATTTCGCGTGCGGCCTTGTTGGTGAAGGTGACCGCCAGGATCTGCCAGGGCCGCGCCCGCCCGGTATCGACCAGATGGGCAAGCCGGGTGGTCAGCACGCGGGTCTTGCCGGTCCCGGCCCCCGCCAGCACCAGCACCGGCCCGTCGAGCGTTTCCACCGCCGCCCGCTGTTCGGCATTCAGCCCGTCGAGATAGGCATGGGTGCCGCGGGCCCCATGGTCCTGCGGCAGCGGCGCCTGTGGTTCCGGCAGGCTGAATGGATCGGACATCGGGTCGACCGGACCTCTTCCTCTGGATCTTCCGGGGGGCTCTCACCCAGGAACATAACAAAAACGCGGCCTCGGTGACAGCCGCCGGCGCGTCTGCCTTACCTATACCCTTGGGGCTAGCTCTACAAGGAGGGGTTGCGGTCAGGGCCATGGGCCGGCCCGCGCCGGCCGCATGCCGTCAGCCGGGCAGACCGTCGCTGATCCGGCAGATGAAGATCACGGCCGCGCTGTCGGTGCCGTCGGCCGCGATCTCGCAGGCCGGCTCCGTCTGCGGGCGGCCGGCGATCAGCAGCGCATCGAGCGGGGCCAGCCCGATCCGCGCCTCGCCGACCCGGACACCGGCATGACCGCTGGCGCAGAGCAGGACAAGGATATCCGATGTCGCCGCCAGCGCCTGCGGGACGGTCACCCGCAGCCGCGTCACGTCGTGGACCAGGCGGCCGCGCCGGGTCATCAGGTTCAGATCGGTGATCGGGCCGTTCACGAGCTGCGCCGTCGTCGGCCGGTCGGCCGGGAAGGCGAGCGGCAGGGTGGCGGGATCGAGGGTACGGCGCCCGAGCCCGGCGATGTCCAGGACCATGCCGGCGCCGGTCAGCACCGCCAGCGTCCGGTCGATGCCGGGAAAGGTCGAGAACGGCCCGTCCACCGCCACCGTCGCCATGCTCAGCCGCCAGTCGAAGGCATCGAGCCCGGCGCCGGCCGGCGAGACCGCGATTTCCACGGTCTCGCCGCCGCCATTCTTCCACGGCATGCGTCTGTGCCCCGCCGCCGGCAGAAACCGCGTGACGTGAGCCGCATCCATGGTCAGTTCCCCAGGATCGCCGGCAGGCGCAGGCCCTGTTCGCGGGCGCAATCGAGGGCGATGTCATAGCCGGCATCGGCATGACGCATGACACCGGTTGCCGGGTCGTTCCACAACACCCGCTCGATCCGCCGCGCCGCGTCCTCGGTGCCGTCGCAGACCACCACCATGCCGGAATGCTGCGAGAAGCCCATACCGACGCCGCCGCCATGATGCAGGCTGACCCAGGTGGCACCGCTGGCGCAGTTCAGCAGCGCGTTCAGCAGCGGCCAGTCCGACACCGCGTCGGACCCGTCCTTCATCGCCTCGGTCTCGCGGTTGGGGCTTGCGACCGAGCCTGAATCCAGATGGTCGCGGCCGATCACCACCGGTGCCTCAAGCTCGCCCTTCGCCACCATCTCGTTGAAGGCAAGCCCCAGACGATGACGATCGCCAAGACCGACCCAGCAGATCCGCGCCGGCAGGCCCTGGAAGGCGATCCGGTCGCGTGCCATGTCAAGCCAGCGGTGCAGATGGGCGTTGTCGGGCAGCAGTTCCTTCACCTTGGCGTCGGTCTTGTAGATGTCCTCAGGATTGCCCGACAAGGCCGCCCAGCGGAACGGGCCGACGCCACGGCAGAACAGCGGCCGGATATAGGCCGGCACGAAGCCCGGGAAGGCGAAGGCGTCTTCAAGCCCCTCATCCTTGGCGACCTGACGGATGTTGTTGCCATAATCGAGCGTCGGCACACCCCGGTTCCAGAAATCCAGCATCGCCTGGACATGGATCTTCATCGAGGCGCGCGCCGCCGCCTCGACCGCCTTGGGGTCGCTCTCGCGCTTCGCCCGCCATTCGGCCATGTTCCAGCCGATCGGCAGATAACCGTTGATCGGGTCATGGGCGGAGGTCTGGTCGGTGACCATGTCGGGCCGCACGCCGCGCCGCACCAGTTCGGGCAGCACCTCGGCCGCATTGCCGAGCAGGCCAACCGACTTCGCCTCGCCCGCTTCCGTCCAGCGGCGGATCATCTCCAGCGCCTCGTCGAGCGTCTCGGCCTTGGCGTCGACATAGCGGGTGCGCAGGCGGAAATCGATCGAGTCCGGGTTGCATTCGACCGCGAGGCAGCAGGCGCCGGCCATCACCGCCGCCAGCGGCTGGGCGCCGCCCATGCCGCCAAGACCGCCGGTCAGGATCCATCGGCCCTTGAGGTTGCCGTCGTAATGCTGGCGTCCGGCCTCGACGAAGGTTTCATAGGTGCCCTGAACGATGCCCTGGGTGCCGATATAGATCCAGGAACCCGCCGTCATCTGGCCGTACATGGCCAGACCCTTGCGGTCCAGTTCGTTGAAATGGTCCCAGGTCGCCCAATGCGGCACCAGGTTGGAATTGGCGATCAGCACCCGGGGCGCATCCTTGTGGGTGCGGAACACGCCAACCGGCTTGCCCGACTGGACCAGCAGCGTCTCGTCATCGCCCAGCGTGCGCAACGTGGCCGCGATCCGGTCGAAATCCGCCCAGGTCCGCGCCGCCCGGCCGATGCCGCCATAGACCACCAGTTCGTTGGGATTCTCGGCGACGTCGGGGTCCAGATTGTTCATCAGCATGCGGAGCGGCGCTTCGGTCAGCCAGCTCCGGGCGCTGATCTCGGGTCCGCGCGGCGCCCTGATCTCGCGGATATTGTGGCGCGGATTGCTCATCGGATGTGCTCCTCGGGCGATAATGCGGCCGGTGTCGTCGATCTCGACCGGCCGAGGGGGCTGAAGGACATAGAGAGGCTCAGTGGTCAGAGCCGCGCCGCAGGCTCAGGGGCGCGTGGTCTGCAGAATGGTCTGCATCGCGGTGAAATCGCCGTTCAGCGGCCGGTCGTCGGCATAGGGCGCGACACGTGCCCGGATACGGCGATAGAGCGCGTCGGTGCGAGTCGCCCGGCCGAGCCCGGCCGGCTGAAGATCATAGGCCTGTGCCGCCGCCAGCAGCTCGATCGCCAGAACCCGTTCCAGATTGTCGAGCACCATCAAAGCTTTGCCGGCAGCCGGCGTGGCATGGGTCAGGATGTCCTCCTGTAGCCCCGAGGTGACACCGCCATCCAGACTGGCAGGCGCCGCCAGCCGCCGGCATTCGGCGGCGATCGCCGCCGCCGTGTATTGGGCGATCATGAAGCCCGAGCAAACACCACTGTTCCAGGCAAGGAAGGCCGGCAGCCGGCTGACCAGCGGGTTGACCAGCCGGTCGATGCGGCGTTCGCAGATCGCCGCCAGTTCCGCCGCCGCAACCGCCAGACCATCCATGGCAAGGCCCAGCGCCGCGCCCACCGCATGGGCCTGGGAATGTACCTCCGGCGCGTCAGGTGTGCCGGCGACCGCCGGATTGTCGGTGACACTGGCAAGCTCGCGATCCACCACCGCCGCCAGATACTCCATCTGGTCCCGCACGGCGCCATGCACCTGCGGCACCGCCCGCAGGCTCAGCGGATCCTGGGTGCGGCTGCCGGCAGAGGCCGCCAGCAACTCGCTGCCATCGAGCCAGGATGCCAGCCGGGCGCCGACGGTGCGCAGACCCGGCGAGGTGCGCAGCGCCAGCGGCACCGCGGCGAATGCCTCGGCCTGAGCACCCAGATTTTCATAGGACAAGGTCGCCGCGGCATCCGCCCAATCCATCGCCCGGTCCATGCGCGACAGCGCCAGACAGGCAAGGCCGGTGGCACAGGGCGTGCCATTGACCAGGCTGAGACCTTCCTTGGCCTCCAGCACCAGCGGTTCCAGACCCACGCGGGCGAGCGCCTCGCGCCCGGTCAGCCGTTCGGCGCCGTGGCGCGCCTCGCCATGGCCGATCAGCACCAGACCGATCGCCGCACCATGGGTGAGATAGCCCACCGACCCGCGCGACGGGATCACCGGCAGGACGTCGGCGTTCAGCAGGGCCAGCAGGGCATCGACCGTCTCCGGCCGGATACCCGAGGCGCCATGGGCGAAATTGTTGATCTGGGCGGTCATGATCGCCCGGGTCTCAGGCGCCGGCAGCGGGTCGCCCACGCCGCAGGCATGGCTGAACAGGATATTGCGCGACAGGCTCTGCTGGGCATCGCGGTCGATGATCACATCACACAGCGCGCCGACGCCCGTGTTGATGCCATAGCCGCGGATGCCACGCTCGACCAGGGCATCGACGATGCGGCGCGCCGCCTCGATGCGGCCACGGGCGGCCGCTGAAAGGTCGAGGCCGGCGCCGTCGGCCACTGCGGCGACATCGCGCCAGCCGAGCGGACCGTGAAGAACGATGCGGTTGGCTGCCACGAAATCACCCGCGGTCATGTCGCCTGAAAAAAAGCCGGGCTCATTCCTGGTGTCAGTCATGGACGCCTCCGGCCCGGCGCTGGACGAAGCGGGCCACATAATCATTGGCGGGGCTGGTCAGGATCTCGTCGGGCGTGCCGACCTGGACCAGCCGGCCATCCTTCAGGATGGCGATCTCCGATCCGATGCGCAGCGCCTCGTCGAGATCGTGGGTGATGAAGACGATGGTCTTGGACAGGGTCTGCTGAAGCTGAAGCAGTTGGTCCTGCATATCGGCGCGGATCAGCGGGTCGAGCGCCGAGAACGCCTCGTCCATCAGGATCACATCGGTATCGGCGGCCAGGGCCCGGGCCAGCCCGACGCGCTGCTTCATACCGCCCGACAACTGGTGCGGGTATTTGTCTTCATAGCCCAGCAGGCCCACGGCCTCGATCCACCGCATGCCGATCGGCCGCGCCTCTGCGGCTGAAAGCCCGCGAACCCGCTGGCCATAGACCGCGTTCTGCAACACGGTGCGATGTGGCATCAGGCCGAAGCTCTGAAACACCATGCTGACCCGGTGGGTGCGGAAGTCGCGCAGGGCCTTGGGGCCCAGCGCCAGGATGTCCTGACCGTCGAAGCTGACGGCGCCGGCGGTCGGCTCGATCAGCCGGTTGATGTGGCGGACAAGCGTCGACTTGCCGGACCCGGACAGGCCCATGATCACGAAGATCCGCCCGGCGCCGATGGTCAGGCTGACATCGTCGAGGCCGACGCTGCACCCGGTGCGGGCCAGGATCTCCGCCTTGTCCAGGCCCTCGCGCGCCAGCTTGAGGGCAGTGGCGGTGTCGCGGCCGAAGATCTTGTAGACATTGGCGATGCCGATCTCAGCCATGTGTCCGGTCCTCCCCGCGCGGCCGGCCGAAGCCCTGGGTGATGCGGTCGAGCACGATCGCCAGAATGACGATACCGAGGCCCGCCTCCAGCCCCTTGCCGACGTCGAGCGTCTGGATGCCGTTCAGCACCTGCTCGCCCAGGCCGCGGGCGCCGATCATCGACGCCACCACCACCATCGACAGCGCCATCATGATGGTCTGGTTCAGCCCGGCCATGATGGTGGGCGCCGCCAGCGGCAGTTCCACGCCGAACAGGATCTGGCGCGGGCTGCCACCAAAGGCCTGTGCCGCCTCGACCACCTCGCCATCGACCTGACGAATGCCCAGATCGGTCAGCCGGATCAGCGGCGGCACGGCATAGACGATGGTCGCCAGCACCGCCGGCACCTTGCCCAGACCGAACAGCATGATCGCCGGGATCAGATAGACGAAGCTGGGCATGGTCTGCATCACGTCGAGCACCGGCAGCGTGACGCCGCGCACGATCCGGCTTTTGGCCACCCAGATGCCCATGGGCACGCCGATCACCACCGAGACCAGGGTCGCCATCAGCATCAGCGCCAGGGTCTGCATGGTCAGATCCCACAGGCCCAGCATCCCCACCGCGAACAGCAGCACCGCCACCATCGCCGTCAGGCCGATCCGGCGGGTCGCCTGCCAGGCGAGTGCGATGAAAATCAGAAACACCGCCCACCAGGGCAGGCCGCGCAGGATCTGTTCGATGAACAGGATGCCCTGAAGGATGACGGTCGAGATGGCCTTGAACACAAAGCCATAGTCGATCACCAGCATCCGGACGAAATCGTTGATCGGCCCGCGAATGGACACATGCAGGGAGTCTGGGAACATGGGGTCGCTTCCTTGCCGCGGGTGAAGCGGAGGACGCCCCCGCCGCCGACAACCCGGCGGCGGGGCACATTGGGAAAAGGCCGGGCGAAGAAACCGGCCGGGCCGCGCGGGCCGGTTACTTCACCGCGGCGTCGATCTTCGCCTTGGTCTCGGCCGAGACCCAGCCGCCCCAGACATCACCCTTTGTGGCCAGGAAATGCTTCGCGGCATCCGCCGCCTCGGCCTTCTCGTCGACCATATAGGCCAGGCTGGCATTGACCTCGGCCAGCGGGAAGGTGGCCTTCTCCAGCATCGCCACGATCTCGGGCGCATCCTTGGCGAACTGGGCATTCAGGCCATAGGCCACCTCGACCGCCGGGAAGGCGCAGCCACGCTCACGGCTGCCGGTCGAACTGGTGAGTTCCGTCCAGCAGGCCTCGTCATAGGCCGGCTCGTCCAGCTTGATCAGGTCGTATTTGCCCATGATCGCGGTCGGCGTCCAGTAATAGAACAGGGCCGGTTCGCGCTGAAGATAGGCCGAGGCGATCGCCGCATCCAGCGCCGTGCCGGTGCCGGGACGGAAGTTCACATAGGCGTCGGTCAGCTTGTAGGCCTGAAGCTTGGCGGTGTTCACGCCCTCGCAGGTCCAGCCCGAGGGGCAGTTCAGGAACCGGCCCTTCGACGGCTCTTCCGGATCGGTGAACAGTTTCACGATCGCCGGATCGGTGAGCTGCGACACGCTCTTCAGATCCGGCGCCATCGGCTCGACGCCGCGTTCGGAATCACCCTTGATCACATAGGCCGGCACATACCAGCCCTCACTGGCGCCGACGAAGGTCTTGCCGACCGAGACCACCTGGCCGGCATCGGCGGCATTGTTCCAGACATCGCTGCGGCCGATCCACTCCTCGGCGAAGATCTGGACGTCGTTATTGGCGGTCGCCTGCTCCAGCGTCACCGAATTGCCGGGGATCGAGTCGACCTTGCAGTCATAACCTTCGGACAGAATGGTCTTCATCACCTCGGTGATGAAGGCGCCGCTTTCCCAGTCGATACCGGCGAAGGTGACGGTCTTGCCATCACCGCAATAGGTTTCCGCCTGCGCGGCCCCGGTCGAGGCGGCGAAAATGGCGGCACTGGCGGCAAGCGCGAGCTTGAGCGTGGACATGGACACCTTGCGTTCCCTTTTGTGGCAGACCCGGTCAGGATTTTGGGCAGGATTCTGGGCAGGATTTTTAGTGATCGCGGCGCCGCCCTGCCCGTTGTTCTCCCCAGGGCCGCACGGTGCGATCTGGTCCGGGCCGCTCGGGTCATCCCCCCGATGCGGCCAGACAAGTTGTATATGCAAGATGACCCATTTCCCGAACCGGCGCAATACGGTATGGTCGAAAAACATGCAACCTCCCCCATGCACACCAGACAGGCAGCCCCGATGACCGATATCGCCATGCCGATCGAGGCGACCACCCCGACCCCCACGGGGCCGGACGGGCTGCGCGACCTGCCGCTGTATGAACAACTGAAGGCCCGGATCAAGGCGCGGATCGAGGCCGGCGACTGGCCGGCCAATCACCGGGTGCCGTCGGAAAACGAACTGGTCGAGGCGCTGGGCGTCAGCCGGATGACCGCCAACCGGGCGCTGCGCGAACTGGCGACCGAAGGCGTGATCCTGAGAATCCAGGGTAAGGGCTCGTTCGTAGCGCCCGCCAAGCGCAGCGCGCCATTTCTGGGCGTGCGCAACATTGCCGACGAGATTGCCGAGCGCGGCGCCGTCCACACCGCCGTCATCACCTTGAGCCAGGCCGAAAATTGCGGCCCTGAACTGGCCGATGCGCTGGAGGTGGCGATGGGCGCGCAGGTCTTCCACACCGTGATCGTGCACCGCGAGGACGATGTGCCGATCCAGATCGAGGACCGGTTCGTCAATCCGGCCGTGGCGCCCGATTATCTGGCGCAGGATTTCCACGGCACCACGCCCAATGCCTATCTGACGGCACTGGCGCCGATCGCGCGCACCGAACAGTCGGTCGAGGCTATTCTGCCGAAGGCATGGGAATGCCGGCTGCTGTCGATCGCCCGCACCGAGCCCTGCCTGATGGTCCGGCGGCGGACATGGTCGGTGGCCCAGCGCGCCGAGGCCAGGGTCGTGACATCAGTCCGCCTGCTCTATCCGGGCACCCGTTATCGGCTGGAAAGCGCGTATTGACGCCCTGATCACGGGCCATGTTCCCTATACAACCAAATTCAGCCGCCCGGGTTCGCGATCCAGGCCCGCTATGGCGCGGGTCTGGACGGCTCCGCCCTCAGGAAATCGAAGTCACAGCCCTGATCGGCCTGCAACACCTCCTGCGCATAGAGCCGGGCATAGCCGCGCGCCGGGGTGATCGCAGTCGGCACGGTCGCGGCCCGGCGATGCGCCAGCTCGGCATCGTCGACCAGAAGGTCGATGCGGCGGTCGCTCACCGACAGTCGGATGCGGTCTCCGGTCCTGACCAGCGCGAGCGGACCGCCGGAGGCCGCATCCGGGGCCACATGCAGCACGATCGTGCCATAGGCGGTGCCGCTCATCCGGGCATCCGAGATCCGGACCATGTCTTTCACCCCGGCCTGGGCAAGCTTCTTCGGAATCGGCAGATAGCCGGCTTCCGGCATGCCCGACGGGCTCAGCGGTCCGGCGTTTTGAAGCACCAGGAAATCATCGGCCGCGACGTCGAGATCGGGGTCGTCGATGCGGGCGGCGAGGTCTTCAAGCGACGTGAACACCACCGCCCTGCCCTCGCGCTCGAACAGGGCCGGGTCGGCGGCCGCGCGCTTCAGGATCGCGCCGCGCGGGGCCAGCGAGCCGAACAGGGCGACCAGCCCGCCTTCCGGCTGCAAGGGGGCGGCTCTTGCCCGCACCACCGCCCGGTCGACATAGGGTGCCGGCACGGCCAGGCGTTCGCCCAGCGTTTCCCCCGAAACCGTCAGGCAGTCGAGGTTCAGCATCGGCGCCAGTTCGCGCAGCACCGCGCCGATGCCGCCAGCCGCATGCAGGTCTTCCATATAGAACGGCCCGGTCGGCTTCAGATCGACCAGAACCGGCGTGGCATCCGACAACTGGTTGAGCCGATGCAGATCGATGTCGATGCCGGCGCGCCCGGCAATGGCGGTCAGGTGAATGATGGCATTGGTCGAGCCGCCGATCGCCAGCAGCACGCGCAGCGCGTTTTCCACCGACCCGGGGGTGATGATATCGCGGATGGTGATGCCCTGGCGGATCAGCGCCATGGCCGCCGTACCCGATGCCTCGGCCGCACGGATGCGGTCGGCATGCACGGCGGGGATCGCGGCGGTGCCGGGCAGGATGATGCCCAGTGCCTCGGCGATCGCGGCCATGGTGCTGGCGGTTCCCATCACCGCACAGGTGCCGGCGGTGGTGGCGAGGTTGCCCTCGACCTCGGCGATGGTGTCGCCATCGATCTCGCCCGCGCGGAATTTTGCCCAGAACCGCCGGCAATCGGTGCAGGCGCCCAGCCGTTCCCCCCGCCAGCGGCCGGTCATCATCGGCCCGGTCACCACCTGCACGGTGGGCAATCCCGCCGACACCGCGCCCATCAACTGGGCCGGCACGGTCTTGTCGCAGCCGCCGACCAGAACCACCGCATCCATCGGCTGGGCGCGGATCATCTCTTCGGTGTCCATCGCCATCAGATTGCGGAAGAACAGGCTGGTGGGGTTGAGGAACACCTCGCCCAGCGAGATGGTGGGGAATTCCAGCGGCAGGCCGCCTGCCGCCAGCACGCCGCGCTTCACCGCCGTCACCAGTTCCGGCACGCCGCGATGGCAGTTGTTGAACTCGCTATAGGTCGAGGCGATGCCCACCACCGGCTTGTTCAGCAAGGCGGACGAATGGCCCATGGCCCGGGCCATCGACAGGCGCAGATAGCGCGCGAAATCGCGGTCGCCATAATTGGTCAGGCCGCGGGCGAGCCCCTGCGGTGCCACGCGGTCGATGTCGTCGGTCATGGGCGTGGACCTATTTTCATGCAGGTTCAGAGCACGCGACGGAACAGCCCCGGATAGTCGACCACCAGCCCGTGACCATCGACCTTGATCTCGCGCCGGAAATCGCTGTCGCGCGACTGATACAGCCAGACACCGCCGGCATCGATGCGGGTATAGCGCTGCGGATCGGCCATCACATCCAGGTCGGGCACGCTGACATAGGCGGTGACGATGTCGATGCCTAAGGCCGGATCGGGGCCGTCGGCCGCCGCCGCCAGCCGCCGGATCGGCAGCGTGTTGGTGAACGGACTGATCGACAGATCGATGTCGATGGCACCGTCCAGATGGGGCAGCGGCCGGTCGTCGCCATCGCGCCAATGCCCTGCCCCGTCCGACAGCAGATGCAGCCGGCGATTGGTACCCACGGCTTCCGCGCGCAGTTCCTGTACCCGCCAGCCGGCATCGATCACCATGCGATAGCGCACAGCGACCGGGTCATCGGCGGTGCCGATGACCACGCTTTCGGCGGTGGCGCCCTCGGGCCGCAATTTCAGCACCAGATGTTCAAGGCCGGTGCCGCACTGGCTTTCCCAGCGGGCAATGATATCGGGCATCGTCGTCATCTCCACGCGAAAGGCGGGTGGGTCGGCGGCAGCGCGGCCGTCAGGGCGCCGAAACGGTCAGGCGCCCCTCCACCGCGGGGGCAATCGTGCCCGCCGCCGCGATATGGTCGATCACCTGATTGGCGGTCAGTTGGGCATCGGATGGGTTGATCACCGGTTCTGCCGCCGTCAGCACGGCATAGCCGTCGCCACCCGCCGCCAGGTAATCGCTGGTGGCCAGGGTATAGATGCGCGTGGGCTCGACCGCCTCGCCGCCCACCGCCAGGTCCAGCACCCGCATGCCGACCGCTTCACGCGGATCGATCCGCGCGGTCAGACCCGAGACCTGCGGGAAACGGCCGGCCAGATCCTCGATGCCCGACAGGCCGTTCTCCAGCGCCGCCTTCAGTTCGGCGCCGGTCACCTCGACCTTCAGGGTGCGGTTGCCGAACGGCAGCTCCGCCAGGATGTCGGCGCGGGTCATCGCCGTGCCGGGTTCATAGATCCGGTCGGCACGGATGCCGCCACCATTGATCAATGCCACATCGGCGCCAACCGCCGCCCGCATCGCATCGGTTATCAGATTGCCGAAGGCGGCCTCGCCACCCCGCACGGCCGCCCGGCGGGTGTCGAGGCGGGTGTCGGTCCGGCCGATCACCGCCGACAATTCATGCCCCAGCCGGTCGGTATAAGACCGCACCAGCGCCGCGATCTCAGGATCGGGGGCAATGCCGGCCGTGTTGACGATTTCAAATCGCGGCTGCCACGTGACGCCCGCGCCCCTGCCGGTCACAGTCTTGTCGATGTCGATGCGGGTGATGACCACATGATCGGCCTGCGACTGCGCCTCGGCCAGCGCCACCCGGCCATCGTGGAACACCAGCAGATGTTCGTCATGGCCCGACAGGATCAGATCGGTCCCGCCATCACGCACCAGCCGCATGTCGATATCGATCGGGGTATGGGCCACCGCGACCACGAAATCGGCCCCCATCTCACGCAGGGCCCGCGCCCGCGCCCGGCCGGTGTCGAGGCTGGATGCAAAGCTGATCGGGCTGCGCTTGGCCAGAACCCGCGTGGTTTCCGTGGTCAGGCCATAGAAACCGACCCGGATGCCGTCGACCTCAACGATCTTGTGGTCCATGGTATGCGCCGGCTGGCTGCCATCGGCCTCGCGGACATTCGATGCCACCACGTCGAAGCGGGCCTCGGCCATGCGCGCGCGAAAGACATCGGCGCCGAAATCAAACTCGTGATTGCCCGGCACCATCACATCCGGCGGCATCCGGTTCAGGATCTCGATGATGTGCCGGCCCTGGTCGATGCCTGAGAGCAGCGACGGCGAAATGGTGTCGCCGGCATGGATGAAGAAGGCCGGCCCTTCTGCCCGAACCCGATCCAGCACCGTTTTCAGGCGGGCGAAACCACCCTGCCCGTCCTTATCCTCCATGCGGTCGATGTCGTTGGTCTGCACGAAGCGCAGCGTCACCGTCTCCGCCTGTGCCGCCGGAATGGTGGCAAGTGCGAGTGTCGCACCGACCAGCAGTGATGCCACCGACCGGTGGATCAGCGACCGGTGGATCAGCGACCGGCAAATCAACGGCATTGGCCGACACTCCCTTCAGCACAGCGGGTCTGGCCGTCCACCCAGATCGCGCCGGTCAGATCGGCATTGTAAAGATCGGTGCCGCCCAGATTGGCACCGGTGAAATTGGCCTCGCGCAGATCCGCGCGGTAGAAGCGGGTCCGGCGCAGATCGGCACCGGAGAAATCGGCACCGCGCGCCTTGGCGCGGGTGAAATCGGTGGTGATCATATTGGCGCCGGCGAACACCGCCTCTTCGGCGATGGCCGAGACGAATTTGGTCTCGCGCAGATCGGCGCCAGAGAAATCGGTGCCGGTCACATCGGCACGGGTGAACGACGCCTTGCGCAGCCGGCTGCCCTGAAGGTTCATATTCTGCATCGGCCGGCCGTCGAAATAGCAGTCGGTCCAGTCGACATCGGGCCGGCCGGGATCGCTGCATCCGGCCCGCGCCGGCGCTGGCGCCATGGCTGGCAGGGTCAGGGCGGCCGCAACGGCCAGCACCGCGCCCCAATGGCGGGTGCTGCCCGATGCAGTCGGTCGGGTCTGGTGGGTCATCAGGGGGCATGCCTCATCTGGCCGATCCATCACACGGCATCTGCATCAACATATAGTGCGCGGCCGCGTCCGCCCAGACCGAAGGCCACCACTGTGCCAACTGGTCGCTTGATACCGGCATCCCGTCATGCGTTCATGAAGCGTGTATGGGGCATCATCCCGCCATCAGGCCATACCAGTCAGGCAGGGGCACCGATCATGACAGAGGATAAGCAGGCCGCGCCCGATCCGGCGCCGGGATCGGGCGATCCCTCCAAAGAAACCATTCATCCAGCCGATGCCATCCTTCCCGCCGATGCCTTTCCAACCGCCGTGAACGACCAGATCACCGACGTCCTCCTGGCCGATGCCGGTGATGCCGCGCTCACCCCGGCCGGCGATGCCGGCGACGGTGCCGCGCCGGTGGCGGGAATCAATATCGCCGTGGTGGACGTGGTCCCTGAACCCACAACTGATGATCCGGCCGACAAACGATAGCCGGCACCAGAGACGCGATCGCAGCCTGGATGGTGCGGCCTGTCGAAAATGGTTGGCGCCGGTTGCCCGGAGGGACAAGCTGTGGTCCAACGACCGATTACAGGCTTCCCGTCTTCCGGAGATCCATCGCCATGGCCATCGCCGCCCCCGCCAAGCCCGTTGCCATCGCCGTCGATGACGGCTTCCTCGCGGCACTCGCCGCCATCCTGAGCGACCGGATGTCGACCGCCCAGGCGGTCCGCGACCAGCATGGCCGCGATGAGAGCTATCACGAGGTCGAGGCGCCGGATGTCGTGGTCTTCCCCGAGACCACCGAGGAGGTGGCGGCGATCGTCAAGCTGTGTGCTGCAAACGACGTACCGCTGATCCCCTTCGGCACCGGCACGTCGCTGGAAGGTGGCGTCGCCGCCACCCGTGGCGGGGTGTGCATCGACATGAGCCGGATGAATGCCATCCTGCGCGTGTCGACCGATGATCTGGACGTGACCGTTCAGGCCGGCGTCACCCGCAAGCAGTTGAACGAGCATCTGAAGACCACGGGACTGTTCTTCCCGATCGACCCCGGCGCCGACGCCTCGCTGGGCGGCATGGCCGCCACCCGCGCCTCCGGCACCAATGCCGTGCGCTATGGCACGATGCGCGAGAACGTGCTGGCCCTGACCGTGG
This sequence comes from Tistrella bauzanensis, assembly GCF_014636235.1. NCBI lineage: Bacteria > Pseudomonadati > Pseudomonadota > Alphaproteobacteria > Geminicoccales > Geminicoccaceae > Tistrella > Tistrella bauzanensis. The sequence continues at coordinate 150,285 of NZ_BMDZ01000001.1, read as the reverse complement.
TGATGCCCGATGGCCGGATCGTGAAGACCGCGCGCCGCGCCCGCAAGTCTTCGGCCGGCTATGACCTCACCCGCATCTTCGTGGGCTCGGAAGGAACGCTCTGCGTGATCACCGAAGTCACCCTCCGGCTCTATGGCGTGCCCGAGGCGATTTCGGCCGCGGTCTGCCCGTTCGACAGCCTGGAAGGCGCCGTGCGCACGGTGATCCAGACCATCCAGATGGGTGTGCCGATCGCGCGGGTGGAACTGCTCGACGAATTGTCGGTCAAGGCGGTGAATGCCTATTCCAAGCTCGATCATCCGGTGCAGCCGACGTTGTTCTTCGAATTCCACGGCACCGAGGCAGGGGTGGTCGAGCAGGCGGAAATGGTCCAGGCGATCGCCTCGGAGCATGGCGGCGGCGAGTTCAAGTTCGCGACCCTCGCCGAAGACCGCAACGCGCTCTGGCAGGCCCGCCACAATGCCTATTACGCGTCGCTGCGCCTGCGGCCCGGCTCCAAGGGCTGGCCCACCGATGTCTGCGTGCCGATTTCAAGGCTGGCCGATGCGATCCTGGAAACCCAGGAGGATCTGAAAACCTCGACGCTGATCGCGCCGATGGTCGGCCATGTCGGCGACGGCAATTTCCATCTGGTGCTGCTGGTCGACCCCGAAAATCCGGCCGATCTGGTCGAGGCCCAGCGGATCAACGACCGGCTGGTGGAACGGGCGCTGGCCATGGGCGGCACCTGCACCGGCGAACACGGCATCGGCCTTGGCAAGCGCGACTTCCTGATCGCCGAACATGGCGAGGCGATTTCGGTCATGCGCCAGATCAAGCAGGCGCTGGACCCGCAGGGCATCATGAATCCCGGCAAGGTGCTGCGTCCCTGACCAGGGCGCGATCATCGACGCCAACCGATCAACGCCCGCGGCAAGGCTCGCGGGCGTTGTCATTCGCGGGGTGACGGCACCGGCAGGCCGCGCCTAGACTGCTCGCCCACGCCGCACGACCGGCAGCCTGTCTCAAGAACAGCCTGTCCCAAGAAACGATCCTGGGGGGAACCGTCCCGACATGAGCACCCACCGCATCCTGTCACGGCTGACACGCCGTGGTCTTCTGAAGAGCCTCGGCCTGTCGGTCGCGGCCGCAGCCCTTGCAACCGCCCTGCCCCACGGCGCCGAAGCCGCCGGCGACAAGATCAAGGTCGCGGCCCTCACCTTCGTGTCGTCGTCGCCGCTGTTCATCGCCAAGGAGCGCGGCTATTACGAGGATGAAGGGCTCGATGTCGAGATCGAGTTCTTCCGCGCCGCCCAGCCGGTGGCGGTGGCGATCGCCTCGGGCGATGCCGATTTCGGCGTGACCGCCTTCACCGCCGGTTTCTTCAATCTGGCCGGCAAGGGTGCCGTCAAGGTGATCGCGGGCCAGTCGGCCGAGATTGCGGGCCATGAGGGATCGGCGATCCTGGTGTCGAACCAGGCCTGGGAGGCAGGGTTCCGCAGCGTCGACGACTTCCCCGGCCACAGCCTGGCCATGACGCAGGTGGGCTCGTCCTTCCACTATATGGCCGGCAAGCTGGCCGAGGCGCGGGGCTTCGATCTGGATAAGGTGGATCTGAAGCCGCTTCAGGCGGTGCCCAACATGATCGCGGCGCTGAAGACCGGTCAGGTCGACGCCATGATCATCGTGCCCCATATCGCCAAGGGGCTGGTCGACAGCGGTGCCGCCAGAAGCCTGGGCCAGGTCGCCGATTATGCGCCCTACCAACTGGGCGGGCTGTTCACCTCCACCGAGAACGTCGCCGAGCGTCGCGACATGGTGGAACGCTTCGTGCGCGCCTATATCCGTGCCTCGGCCGATTACAATGCCACGCTGAATGCGGTCGACGCCGAGGGCAACCGGGTGTTCGGCCCCGAGACCCAGCCGGTGGTCGACATCATCAACAAATATGTCTATCCGGATAAGCCCAATGACGCGGGCGTGAAGGCCGGCGCCATGTTCATCGAGCCCAAGGGCCGGTTCGATGCGGCCGATATCGCCGAACAGGTCCACTGGTATCAGGCGCGCAATCTGGTCGATGCCTCGGTCGATCCGGCAAGCTTCATCGATACCAGCTTCGTCGATGGCGGCTTTTCCGTCACCGCCGCCAGATAGGGCGCAGGCAACCGATGCGCCTGATCCTCGATGCGGTCGTCCACAGCTATGATGACCTTCACGCCCTGGGTCCGATCGATCTGGAGGTCGATGATGGTCGGATCGTGGCCGTGGTCGGCCCGTCGGGTTGCGGCAAATCCACCCTGCTCGCCATCGCGGGCGGCCTGATCCGGCCGTCTGCGGGGCGGGTGGCGATGGCAGGCGACGTGCCCGCCGGATGCCTCAACCCGCTGACCTATGTGTTTCAGGATTTCGCCCTGCTGCCCTGGCGCAGCGTCGCGGCCAATGTCGCCCTGCCGCTGGAAGGGCGCGGGTTGGGGCGGGCGGAGCGTCGCGCCCGTGTGGCCGATGCGCTGGACCGTACCGGCCTGTCGGATTTCGCCGGCGCCCTGCCCCGCCAGTTGTCGGGCGGCATGCGCCAGCGGGTCGGTATCGCCCGGGCGCTGGCGGTCAATCCGGCCGTGCTGCTGATGGATGAACCGCTATCGGCGCTGGATGCCCAGACCCGCGATCTGCTGATGGACGATCTGGTGGCCCTGCATGGCCGCGCGCCGTTCAGCGCGCTCTATGTCACCCATAATCTTGCCGAAGCCGTCCGCCTGGCGCATCGGGTGGTGGTGCTGTCGCGCCGCCCCGGCCGGGTGCGCGACGTGGTCGACATCGATATCGCCATCGCCGATCGCGCCCGCGCCGCGGCCGATCTGGCCGTGATCACCGACCGGCTGTGGCAATCGATCCGCGACGAGGCCGCAACCGCCGACCGGGAGCTTGCCAATGTCCGATCGTGACATCCGTCCGGTCCCGTTCCGCGGCGGTGGCTTCCGGCCCCGCCGCATGCCGGTGATCACCGCCGTGTTCTTCATCTGCCTGCTGGCGCTTTGGGCGGTGGGCAGCCGCACCGGCTTCATCGGACCGCTGACCCTGCCGCCACCGGGCGACGTGCTGGCATCCCTGGCCCGGTTGATCGAGACCGGCGATCTGTGGCGCCATCTCTCGGCCTCGCTGTTCCGGCTGGGCGCCGGTTGGACGATCGGGGTCACGGCGGGTGTGGCGCTGGGGCTGGCGGTGGGGCTGTTCTCGGTCGCCCGTGCCATGGGCATGCCGGTGGTCTCGGCATTGTTTCCCATCCCCAAGATCGCGCTGCTGCCGCTGTTCATCATCTGGTTCGGCATCGGCGAGCCGTCGAAGGTGGCGACCATCGCCTTCGGCGTGTTCTTCCCGACCGTCATCCACACCGCTGGCGGAGTTGCCAATGTGCCGCGCAGCCTGATCGCCATGGGCCAGAGCTTCGGCCTCAGCCCCTGGCGGATCATGACCCGGATCGTGCTGCCGGGGGCCCTGCCCGCCATCCTGACCGGATTCCGGGTCTCGGCCTCGATCGGCATCATCCTGCTGGTGGCGGCCGAGATGATCGGCGCTCAATACGGCCTGGGCGCGCTGGTTCTGGCGGCGGGCAATCTGATGCAGACCGATCTGCTGATCGCGGGCGTGGTGGTGCTGTCGCTGCTGGGTCTGATCGTGGCCGGGCTGCTGGGGCTGATCGAGAAGCGCCTGCTGCGCTGGCGCTGATCCTGGAGGTTCACGGCCTGAGGGCACGACGATGACACCCGCCTCCGACACCGATACCGATCGCGGCCTTGTCTATGCCTTCGCCCTGGATGGCCAGGGCGGCGGCCGGGCCGTGCCTGCCGCCGATCTGCCTGCCGCCACACGTGCCGCGCGCGATGGCAGCGGCCCGCCCCTGTGGCTGCATGTCGACCGCACCGCCGCCGAGGTCGGGATCTGGCTGGATGCCGCCGGCATTCCGCCACAGGCTGCCGAAGCCCTGCTGGCCGAGGAAACCCGCCCGCGCGCCGACCGGTTCGGCGATGGACTGGTGATCAATCTGCGCGGGCTGAACCTCAATCCGGGGATGGATGCCTTCGATCTGGTGTCGGTGCGCGCCTGGGCCGCCCCCGGCATCACGCTGACCACCCGGCGCTATCGGATCATGGCCGCCCGCGGCATGGCCGAGGCGCTGGCGGCCGGCGCCGATGGTCCGCTGGATGCGGGCGGGGTGATCGCGCAACTCGCCGACCGGCTGATGACCCGCCTGCGGGTCGAGATCGACCGCCTGGAAGACGAGATCGACCAGTTGGAAGACGAGGCGCTGGATGCCGCCGCCGCCAGCGGCACCAGCCCGCGCACCGCCCACAGGCCCGGCGGCATCCGCCGTGCCCGGGCGCGGCTGGCGGAACTGCGCCGCGAAACCATCGCGCTCCGCCGCTATATGGCGCCGCAACGCGAGGCCCTGTCGCGGCTGGCCATCCTGGACCCCAGCCCCTTCGGACATGCCGACCGCCTGGACCTGCGCGAGACCGCCGACCAGTTGACCCGGATGGTCGAGGATCTGGAGGCCATCCGCGAACGCACCCTGCTCGCCCAGGGTGAATGGGAGGCGCGGATCGCCGAGCGGACCGACCGCACGGTCTATCTGCTCACCATCCTGTCGGCGGTGTTGCTGCCACTGAGTGTGGTCACCGGGCTGCTGGGCGTGAATGTCGGCGGCATTCCCGGCGCCGGCCATCCGGCGGCCTTCGCCATTCTGTGCGCGGCACTGACGATCCTGGTCGCGATCCAGCTCTGGCTGTTCCGGCGCCTGCGCTGGATCTGACCGCCAGGGCCGGCATGCAGGACCGGTGGTCAGGGCCGCCGGTACAGCACCATGCCGCCGTGATACAGCACGCCGTCGATGAAATCGCCGTCGGCGGTAAAGCCGGTGTCGTCGACATAGTCGATATGGTCGCCGGTGATGGTGTAGGCGCCCTGATAGGCGGCCTCGCGATTGCCGCGCGCCTCGACATAGCGGCCATTGGCCAGCAGTTCATGGCGGATGCGGCCATCCTCCGTCACCCACATGCCGACATATGGGTGGCTGCGCGCCGTTCCGGGCTTGGTCATGGTGCCGGTCTCCTGCTGTGCCTGGGCCATGGCGGTTGTGGCAATCACCGCCGCCATGGCGATACCTGCCAGACGAATGGACATGAAACGCTCTCCATATCTGAAGGCCGGGGCCGGTCAGTGGGGGCTGGCGGTCGGCCGGACGATCATTTCGCTGACATCGACATCATCGGGCTGGGCGATGGCGAAGCGGATCGCGCGGGCGATGGCGTCGGGCTCGATGGTGATCCGCCGGAAGCTCTCCATCGCCGCGCGGGCGGTGTCGTCGGTGATGGTCCCGGCCAGTTCCGACGTCACGGTGCCGGGCGAGATCACTGTCACCCGGATGCGGTCGGTTTCCTGGCGCAACCCGTCTGAAATAGCGCCGACCGCGAACTTCGTCGCGCAATAGACCGCGGCGGTCGGGCTGACCGCATGACCGCCGATTGACGACACATTGATCACCTGGCCCGTGCCCTGTTCCGTCATCGCCGGCAGCACGGCCGCGATGCCGTGCAGCACGCCCCGGATGTTGACGTCGATCATCCGGTCCCATTCATCCAGCTTCAAGGCAGCCAGCGGCGACAGCGGCATCACGCCCGCATTGTTGACGATGACGTCGATCCGGCCGAATTCGGCACGGGCGGCATCGACGAAGGCCATCATGTCGGCGCGGTCGGTGACGTCGAGCGCGCGGGCCCGGGCAGTGCCGCCGGCGGCCGCGATGGCATCGGCCAGCCGGTCCAGCCGGTCGGCGCGGCGCGCGCCCAGCACCACCACCGCGCCGGCGGCGGCCAGGATACGGGCGGTCGCCTCGCCGATGCCGCTGCTGGCGCCGGTGATCAGCACGATCTTACCGGCGACACCCGCCATGGGCGTCACCGGATGCATGGTTCCGGATGCGGGTGATATCGGTTGACTGGTCATAGCATCAGTCCCCTGTGTGACGCTGGCCCTGTATGACGCGGCGCGGGGCAGGCCGGTGATGACCGGATGCCCCTCGCTCTCAGAGATACCGCTTATGACGGCCGGATATAATCGCCCGGCTCTCACCAGGACTTGTTAGCCAGAATGGTATAATCGACCTCCACCGCCCGCACGGCGTCGATGAAGGCCCTCAGCGCCGGTGCCATCTGGCGCTGGCGTGGATAGCACAGGAAGAACCCCGGATAGGCCGCACACCACGGCTCAAGCATCGGCTCCAACCGCCCGGCCGCGATATGCGGGGCGCCTTCCTCATTGGTCAGAAAGGCGATGCCGATGCCAGCAAGGCAGGCATCGAGCATCATCCGCCGGTCATTGACAATCAGCGGCCCTGAGACGCTGACCGCGAACCAGACGCCATCGCGGCAGAATTCCCAGTCATAGGGCTGGCTGCGCCCGTCCCAACGCCAGCGGATGCAGGCATAAGCGGTCAGATCCCCCGGCTCCGCCGGCCGGCCGTGGCGGGCAAGGTAATCGGGTGTGGCCATCGGAATCTGACGATGATCACCGCCCAGCCTCACCGCGACCATGTCCTTCTCCACCACCTCTCCGGGCCGGATCGCCAGATCGAAGCCGCCGGCGACGATATCGACCACCGCGTCGTCCACCGTCAGGTCGATCACCACATCGGGATGGGCGGCGTGAAACGCGGCCAGCATCGGCTCGATCCGTCTGGCCGCCGCGACACGGGCGGCATGCACCCGCACCGTTCCAGCGACCCGCCCGCCGGCCCGGCTCGCCATCTCCACCGCGGCACCGATCTCGTCCATGGCCGGCCGCAGGCGGTTGAACAGGGCCTGACCGGGTGGCGTCAACGCCACGCTGCGTGTGGTGCGATTGAACAGCCGCACACCCAGCCGCGTCTCCAGCGCCCGGATCGTCTGGCTCAACGATGACGGCGTGACGCCCAGCCGCTCGGCCGCCCGGCTGAAGCCGCCCTGCTCGGCCACTTCCACGAAGGCGCGCAACTGCGCATATTCCACCCCCTGGCTGGACGGGGTCATCCTCTGCCTCCCTGACCTGAACGATGCGGCATTGTCTCAGGGCGGCGGATGATTTCCAATCGGGAGCCATGAAGACGCACGAATGCGCCCGCCGAGGAACACGCCCGCCATGCAGTCGATACCCCATGTCTCCACACCCGTTCTCGTCACATGCGACGGTGCCGTCGCCACCGTCACTCTTGCCCGGCCGTCGGTCAACGCCCTCGACAGCGCAGCGCTGGAACGGCTGATCGGGCTGGTGGCCGAGATCGATGCCGACCCTGCGATCCGCGCTGTGGTCCTGACCGGCCAGGGGCGCTGCTTCTCGGCCGGGCTGGATCTTGCCGAAGAACTCGACGCGATCGAGGCCGGCCGCCCCGGCCCCTTGATGCATGGCGTGGCGCTCTACGAGGCCCTCACCCACCGGAAGACACCATGGATCGCCGCGATCAATGGCGCAGCACTGGGGGCCGGGCTTGGTATCGCCGTCTGCTGCGACGTCATCCTGGCAGCCGACAATGCCATGGTCGGCCTGCCCGAGATCAATGTCGGCATGCTGGGCGGCGCACGCCATGCCATGCGGCTGCTGGGGCATTCCACCGTGTCACGCATGCTGCTGACCGGCCGGCCGCTGCCGGCCGCCGAGCTTGCCCGCCGCGGCGCCATCGAGCCGGTGACCGCTCCTGAAGCCCTGCTACCCGACGCGCTGGCCCTGGCGCGGGAGATATCCGGCAAGGATCCGGTCGCCATCGGCCATGCGCTTGCCTGTCTGCGCGAGGTGGAGGACATGCCGCTGGTCGCGGGCTATGCGGCCGAAATGGCCCATGTCGCCGAGCTTGCCCGCACTGAGACGGCGCAGGCTGCCATGCGGCGCTTTCTCAAACGGGATTGACGGGTGTCGATGAGCAATCGATACCGGGCCGGAACGCCACCAGTGGCTGTCAGCCGGATATCGAACGGCGAAGGCGGCCACCGCTGACGCGGGGCCGCCTTCCGTCACGCTCTGCCGGCTGCCGGCCGGGCGCCCGGGGGCGTCCCGTCAGGCCGCGGTATCGTGGCGGCTGCGGCGCGTGGCGTTCACCCCCGCCAGGAAGGCCAGACCCTCGGCAGCGATGGCATCACCGACGGTCGCCTCGCCTTCCGTCATCAGCGAGCCCAGATCGACCCATTGCGCATAGAGCGGCCGTGTCCGGTCGGTGATGATGCCGGCATGCAGCAGGGTCTTCACCAGAACCCGGAAGACATTGGTGCTCTCGCCCATCTCGGCGCGGCGCACATCGGAGGTATAGCTCTCCTTCATCGCATCGCGCACCCATTGCCAATCCAGGCCCAGCGGCGCATACAGCGCCTGCTTCTGGCTGGGATGCAGCATGTTGAACATCAGGATCTGGAAGCACTGGGCGGCCCAGTCCTCCACGCCGTTGCGGGCCTTCTCGTCCATCATCGGCAGGGCATCACGGCCCCACAGCTTGCCGGCACGGTGATGAAAGGCCTCGTCGGTCATGACAAGCTGGGTCAGCCGGCGCAGAACCGGGTCATGGCTTTTGGCGTGCAGGCTGGCGAAGATGCCCATCGCCAGACCTTCGACCAGCAACTGCATGCCGACGATCTTGCGCGGCACATCGGTCTGGTCGACCAGATCCTTCAGCAGATTGCCCAGCACCTCCGATGCCGGCAGCGGCGTGCCCCAGCGCGTGGTGATATAGCAATTGAAGGCGGTCACATGGCGCGCTTCCTCGCGGGCCTGATTGGCCGCGTATTCAACCGTGCCCGGATCGTTCAGCACATGACACAGGCTGGCCGACAGGGCCAGCGCCCCCTGCTCGCCATGCAGCACGCTCGACAGCCACCAACGCGCACTTTCATTGGCGAACCAGATCCGCTGCGCCTCGGTCAGCCGATCGGCCACGGAACTGTTCAGTTCAGGCACGATCTGGGCCGGCATCACAGTCTGCGTCGCCATATCGAACGGCTCGTCGAACCGGATATAGGCCGTATCCAGCGGATCCCAGAAATGACGGTGGGTCTCGGCGATGATCTCGTCGAACAGACCCGTCCGCTCCGCATAGCGCGGCACCTGGATCTGGTCGAGGAAGCCCGCGGGGCCGACGGCGCGAAAGGCGCCGCTCCGGCTGACGCTGGTGGCTTCGGTCATGGTGTCATGCTCCCCATGGCAGGCGGTTCCGGACCGGAATGGCGACAGGCCTCGAACGACCGGCAGGGTCGCGCGGCTTATGGTTGAGTAATATTATCGCAATGCGCGAATGACGTAAACGTCAACCGGATGGCCGCGGCCCCGCGCCGCACCCGGTCGGGGTGCCGGTATCGGGGCCGCAGCCTTCGGCATCGGACAGATCGGGCCGGATCAGAGGAATTTGCGGTTGGCCGCATCCTCAGGAACCTTCAGGCCCAGCACCTCCACCCGGGGGGTGATCTGCTTGATGAAACGCGCGCGCGCCTCTTCGTTGGTGTACTGGCGCAGGCCCCACTTCACATAGAGCGGCGAGCGCTTGCTTTCCGAGCTGCCGAACAGGTCGAGCGTGATCGGCCAAGCCTTTTCCAGCATCTTCTGGGCGTCGGCCAGGCCTTCCTCGGTCTGGCAGATCTCCCACACGATCCGATAGCCCTGGGCGACGTGGTTGTGCTCGTCGATGATGACGCTGGTGCACATGTCGGCGATCGGCTTATAGGAACTCTTCGACATCTCGTGGATCTGCGCCAGCACCGCCGCCTCGCCGATGAACGAGAACATGCCGCGACCCAGCCAGTTCTCGATCCGGCGCACGCCTTCGGTGCGATAGAATTCGCGCTGGTCGATATGCTGCTGAAGCATATAGGCGGTGTCGATGCCGATCTCGTCCAGCACCAGCTTGCCGCGGATATAGTGGTCCATCTCTTCCGCCGCCCGCTCGCAGCACACCTTGCGCTCATAAGCATTGGGCGCCAGCGGATAGAAGATCTGGATATAGTCGTCGGCGCCGGTCAGCTCGCCCTCGGTATGGGCGCGCAACTGGTGGATGACCAGTTCCTGATACTCGTCGGGCATCGCGCGGAACGCGGTGGCGTCCGGAACGATCAGCCGCTCCTGGGCGGCGGCGTGAGCGGTCTGTTCGGTCATGGCGGTCTTCCTCTCAAACGAGATGGTCGTGGAACGGGTGCGCAGGCACCCGCCTGGGGTTCAGGCGGGTCTGGCGCCCCCGTCAGGGGAGACACCGGTCGGCGGCACCGTCGCCGCACCGGTATGAATGACGATGCCCGCGGCCGCGACACGCGGCCCGCCACGGGCATCGGAAATCTCGGCATGCACCATCACGACACCGTCACCGGCGCGGCCCTCGATCCGCGCAAGGGCGGCCACACCGCGTGGCAGCACCGGCCCCAGCCAGCGCTGATCCAGCGAGACCAGCCGGGTCGGTCCGGCCTCGAAGGCAGCCGCGGCCGCGGCCCGCATGGCACGCTCCAGCAAGGCCTGCAGAATGCCGCCATTGATCAGGCCGCGCTCTGCCCCGCCCTTGTGGAAGGGCTCGATCCGGTCGATGACGGCGCGGGCACTGTCGGCCCCCGCCGCCTCGACGCGGATGGCGTTGTGGATCGAGACCGGCTCGGCCGACAGCCGGGCCGCTGCCTCGCGGATCCGCAGCATGCCGGCATCGGTCACGCGAATGCCCCCGCTTCGGCCTTGGCACCGGCGGCGGTTGCCGGCGACACCGGTACGGCCGCATGCAGCGGATTGGGCATGGTTTCGCCATAGCCCATCTCGGTGGTCACCTGCGACACCACGCCGTCGCCGATGACGTCGAGCACCGCATGACGCTGGCCTGCGGGCTTGGTCCAGTGGAACGGCCCCCAGATGAACTGCTTCCAATAGCTCTCGGCCATCTCGATCCAGGTTTCGAGCAGCAGCTTGCTCTCAAGGAAGCGATCCATGCTGACCACCATCCACGAGATCACCGCCTGACTGTCGCGGCAGCCATCGCAATGACCCGAGGTGCAGCAGAACTTCACCGTCTTCAGGTCGGCCGCCCAGGTGTTGAAGAACGGCAGCACCGGATTGCCGTTCACCAGCCGCTCGGCATGGGTGTCGTGGTCCTGCGACAGCGAGGGGCAGACGTCATAGCCGAAGCGGCCGAAATGGCTGCGGCCGGTGATCATGGTGCGGATGTAATAGGGTGTGCTGACCACGGTGTCGGGATATTTGGCCCGCACCCGCAATGCCTCTTCCAGCAGATCGGCCTGACGCGCCAGGCCGGTCGGATCATCGGTGTCATAGGCGCTGTAGAAGTTGAAATTCACCCGGTTGCCGTTGTCGCGGATCCGGACGACCGTCTCCTCGATATGGTCGATGCCGTTCTCGGTGAGGGCATAGATGAAACCGGCACGCGGATCGTCGCGGTAATTGGCCAGAGCCGTGTCGAACAGGCCCTGGAAGGTCCGGCCGCTGGGCTTGATGCCGCGCAGCTCGTCGTCCATCGGGCCGCCACCGAACAGGGTCAGGCCGACCGCGACGTTCTCGAATCCCTCCATCGGCAACCGGCGCAGGCCGTTCGACGAGATGGTCACATGCGCCATGTGCTTGACATAGAGCTTCAAGCGGTCGGGAAACAGGGTGGGCTCGCCACCGATCACCAGAGCGGCATTCACCCGCCGTTCCTTGGTCTCCTTGATCAGGAAGGCTTCCAGCGCCTCAAGATCCTTGGCCTCGCGGGTGGCGGTGTCATGGCCGTATTCAAAGAACCAGCACCCCTTGCAGCGGATATTGCAGGCATTGGTCAGGTGATATTCGCTGACGCGGATCTTCCGCGAAAAGCGGAGCACCGCTTGCAGCCGGTCACGCAGCGCATCGTCGCCATCGAGAAGGGTCTCAAGGCGTTGCATGCGTTCGCGCGTGACACTGCGGTTGTCGTCGGACTTCATAAGGCAGCCCCTGTCGTCACGGGATTGAATCGTCGGGGGTCGTGGAAACCGGCACGGGCCGCCTGACCGCCATCGGCCGGGCAAACGGAAAGCGTCCACGCGACGCGTCCCACGCCGGCATATCGTCCATCATCCGCGGTCGGTTCATCGAGGGGCGGCCGCCACAACCGGTGCGCTGCCCCCCTCAGCCGTTACTCGGCGGCCTCGGCATAGCGGACCCAGTCCGCGTCGCCGTTCAGCATCGCCTCGACTTCCTGATGGAACCAGGCAAGAGCCTGTTCATAGCGCCCGAAGACCAGATGATCATTGGCGCCTGAATTCAACCCGGCCTGGATCGCTTCCGACCGGTCGCTGTCTTCCTCGGTGACATCGAAGACGACATGCATGCTCTTCGACCAGATGTCCTCGGCGGTCTTGCTGTTCAGATACTTCGGCGGCACCAGCGTGTAGGCCGGCAGCTTGCAGTTGTCGATTCCGTCCGGCCAGGCCTGGAAGATCGCGCAGTGATCCGGCAGCACCGCCAGCATCAGGTTCGGGAAGATGGTGTACAGCACCGTGGAGTGATCGCGCAGATTCCAGGTCGAACGATCCTGGTCACGGATTTCGGGGATCGATCGCTTGGGCAGCACCACACGGGCATGCGGCGACAACCGGTCGAAGCCGGCGGTGTTGTCCATGAACACCGGCCAGATGGTTTTCGTATGGGTGCGGCGGGTGTGATAGTTCTCAAGGAACGTATCCAGCGCCAGCTTCCAATTGGTCTTCTTCTCAAGCTGGGCCGGGCGCCACACGACATAATCTGCGGTGCCGATATGCTCAAGCTCATGGGCCATCGGCCCAAGCCAGGCGTCGACATCCACCTTGGGCGCGGTCGGGTCCGCCTGCACGAACACGAAGCCGAAGCGTTCGGTGCAATGCAGCTGCTTCAGCCCCATCTCCTCGCGCTTCATGTTGGGGAAGCCCTCGGCGGCGGGCACGCCCACCAGCTTGCCATCGGTGCCATAGGTCCAGGCATGATAGGGGCAGACGAAGCTGCGCTTGTGGCTGCCGCATTCCTCCCACACCAGCTTGGTGCCGCGATGGCGGCAGACATTCAGGAAGGCATTGACATGGCCATCCTGGGTCCGGACCAGCAGAATCGGAATGCCGGTCACGTCCAGGGTCTTGTAATCGCCGGGCTTGGGCAGTTCGCTGCCATGGGCGACGATGATCGGGTTGCGCCGGAAGATGACCTCGACCTCGCGCTTGTAGCGCTCAGGGTCGGTATAGCGGCTGACCGGGTTGCGATATTCGGTCGGATCCATCTCGGTCGTCCGGCGGTCGATCATGTCGAACACTCGTTCGATCAGATGAACCTGTGTGGCGTGATCCATGGCGTCCTCACACATATGCTTATTGGGGCATTGGGCGCCGCGATGACCGCTGCCCACCATTCCTGATGCATCATTCGCCTGGAACGGGAGGATGGCGTGCCTTGAGAATCAAACTCTCTTTAAAATATACTTATGGTTGCGTCTCGCTGCAACGCAGGAATTAATATTTGCGCAGATAACACGCGTATTGCGACAATTGACTAAGATACGACAGAAGCGCTGCGAATCTCATCCATTAGCCCTGAGGCGGCTGCCTGGACAGGGTTAACAGACACGCCAGAGTTGTGATCAAGAAAAAGCCCCGGCCCTGCGCGTCTGCGCAGGGCCGGGGCGGTGTGGCTCAATGATGCCGGGGCATCCATGGCAATCCGTCCCCGCAGGGCCGGATCGGCGGGTTGTCAGCCACGCGGCTGCAGCACGGCACAGGTCGTGGTGGCGTGGGCATAGAGCGTGCCGTTCAGATCCTCCAGCCGGCCTTCGGCGGTAGCGATCATCCGGCCGGTGTGAATGGCCCGGCCGATCGCGCACACCGGGCCGGCGCTCAACGGCAGCGCCTTGACCATGTTGACCTTCAATTCAACGGTCGTGGAACCCACACCCGCCGGCATCAGGCTGTGGATGGCGCAGGCGACAGCGGCATCCAACAGGGTCGCCATATAGCCGCCATGGGCGACGCCCATCCCGTTCAGAATATGGGGGCCGGGTTCGGCCGCGATCTCGGCTTCGCCCCGCGTGATGCGGACCAGCCGGAAACCCAGGGTCTCGCCGATCGGCGACAGTGGGCCCGCCCGGTCGATATAGGCCTGCAACTGGGCCAGACCGTCCAGCCCCGATGCCAGATCGGCGGCCCCCGCCGTTCCATCGGATGGCGGCAGCTGTGTCGTCGCATCCGGCGCTGTCACGCCCGCCCCGCTCATGCCATCACCGTTCGCCGGCGCAGCATCCACATGCCGCGCATCGTGCAGATCACCTCGTCCTTCTGGTTGAAGGTGGTATAGAGCAGCTTGACGATGCCGCGATCGGGCTTCGACCGGCTGGGGATCACCTCGGTCACCTCCAGCACCAGGCGCACGGTGTCGCCCGGCCGCATCGGCTTCAGCCAGCGGATCTCATCCAGACCGGGGGAGCCCATCGACGAGCCGCTGACGATCCTGGCTTCCAGAACCAGCTTGAAACCCAGCGACAGGGTATGAAAGCCGCTGGCGATGATGCCGCCATAAATGCTCGCCGCGGCCGCCTCGCGGTCGACATGGAAGGGCTGGTCGTCGAACTGCCGGGCGAAGGCGATCACCTCGTCCTCGGTCACGTGGCGCGACGGCGTGTTGAAGGTCTGGCCGGGGGCGAAATCCTCGAAATAGAGGTCGGTCACGGGCAGGCCGCTGGCGGCGGATGCGGTTTCGGCTGGCACGGTATCGGCAGGCATGGGCAAACCTTTTCCTGGGGCCTCTTCATCGCGGACCCTTGAAACGAACGTTTGATCCGCGTGAGTATGCCCGTTTCCGAGCGCGCCGTCAGCCCTCGCCGCCGGTCGCCGCCAGGAACTCGTCCTCGGTCCAGACCTCGATCCCCTTGTCGCGCGCCTTGGCAAGCTTCGATCCGGCGGCAGCCCCGGCCACCAGGATACCGGTTGCCGACGACACCGCGCTGGCCACCGTTCCGCCATGCTGCTCGGCGCGGCGTTTGGCGGCATCGCGGGTCAGTTTCTCAAGCTTGCCGGTGAAGACCAGGGTCTTGCCCGACAGAACCCCCGAAACCTGCGCCGGAATATCGGCCGCCACCACCTCGATCTCATCGATCAGCCGGTCCAGCACCTCGCGGTTATGGGCTTCCGCCATGAAATCGACCAGTGCCTCGGTCACCACCGGGCCGATGCCGGCAATGGCATCCAGATCGGCGCGCGCTGGGCTTTCAGGGTCGGCTGCCGCCTCAAGTCCCGCGCGCCAGTTCTGAACCGTCCCGTAATTGCGGGCCAGAAGCTTTGCCGTGTTCTGCCCGACATGGCGGATGCCCAATGCGAAGATCAGCCGGTCGAGCGGCAGTCGCCGCCGCTGTTCAATCGCCTGCAACAGGTTGTCGACCGATTTCTGTCCCCATCCGGCGCGGCTCGTCAGGTCGATCTCGCCCGTCGTCTGTCGCTGCGGCAGGGTGTAGATGTCCACCGGCCCGCGGATCAGGCCGTCCTCGAAAAACGCCTCGACCTCCTTGCGGCCCAATCCCTCGATATCCGCGGCGTCACGCGACACGAAATGCTTCAACCGTTCAACCGCCTGGGCCGGACAGATCAGCCCGCCGGTGCAGCGGCGGATGGCCTCGCCCGGCTCACGCACCGCATGCGATCCGCAGCGCGGGCAAACGGTCGGCGCCTCGAACGGCACCGCATCCGCCGGCCGTTCGGCCGTCACCACCTCCACCACCTGCGGGATCACGTCGCCGGCGCGCTGCACCACCACCAGATCGCCGATCCGGATGTCCTTGCGGGCGATCTCGTCCTCGTTGTGCAACGTGGCGCGGGCCACCACCACGCCGCCGACCGTGATCGGCTCAAGATGGGCAACCGGGGTCAGTGCGCCGGTGCGGCCCACCTGGATCTCGATGCCCAGCAGCCGGGTGCGGGCCTGTTCGGCCGGAAACTTATGGGCGATCGCCCAGCGCGGCGCCCGCGCGACCTGCCCCAGCAGGGTCTGCCAGTCCAGCCGGTTGATCTTGTAGACCACCCCGTCGATGTCGTAATCCAGGCCGTGACGGTCATTGCCGATCGCCCGATAGCGGGCGATCAAGTCATCGGCGCTGGTGCATAGCTGGCGCAGGGGATTGACCGTGAAGCCGAACGCTGCCATCCGTTCCAGCGCCCCCCACTGGGTGTCGGCCAGCGGTGCCGACAGCTCGCCCCAGCCATAGGCGAAGAATTTCAGCGGCCGGCTGCGGGTGATCTCGGGGTCAAGCTGGCGCAGCGATCCGGCGGCGGCATTGCGCGGGTTGGCGAACAGCGCCTCTCCGGCCGCGGCGCGGCGTTCGTTCAGCGCGGCGAAATCCGCTTTGCCCATATAGACCTCGCCACGGATCTCGACCAGATCGGGGGCATCTTCGGGCAAGATCTCGGGCACGCTGTCGAGGGTCAGCAGATTGCGGGTGATGTCCTCGCCCTCGGTGCCGTCGCCACGGGTGGCGGCCACCGTCAGGCGGCGGTTCTCGTAACGCAGGCTGGCCGACAGCCCGTCGATCTTGGCCTCGGCGACCACCTCGACCGGCGCATCCTCGGCCAGGTTCAGCCCCTTGCGGGCGCGGGCCAGGAACTCCACCACGTCGTCGTCGTCGAAGGCATTGGCCAAAGACAGCATCGGCCGGGCATGACGGACCTTGGCAAAGCCTTCGGCCGGTGCTGCGCCGACCATGCGGTTGGGGCTGTCCGGGGTCTGGAGTTCGGGATAAAGCGTCTCCAGCCGGGTCAGATCGGCGCGCAGCGCATCGTATTCCGCATCGCTGATCTCCGGCTGCGCATCCTTGTAATAGCGGGCGTCATGAAACCGGATCCGCTGGACCAGCGCCTTGTGCTGCGCGCGGGCCTCATCAAGCGTCGGCTGCGCTGAAGCGGCGATATCTGGGCGCTCGGTCATGGCCGGAAGGCTCCGTGAACAGACGGGACGACAGGTAGGGGGCCGCGAGGTTTACGACGCCAGAGGGCGCGGATCAAGACGGATCACCCGCATGGCGCGCCGGCCCCCCATGGCAATCAGGCGACGTCGCGCGATGCCAGGCTCATCAGCCGGTCGGCGGCGGCCCGGGCCTCGGCGGTCAGTTCGGCGCCCGACAGCATCCGCGCCACCTCTTCGCGTCGCTCGGTCGCGTCCAGTGCCCGCACCTCGGTCAGCGTCTGGCCATCCTCCACGCGTTTGGCGACCCTCAGATGCAGGTCGCCGCGGGCCGCGACCTGCGGGTTGTGGGTTACCACCAGCACCTGTGCATGGCCGCCCAGCCGCTGCAACCGTTCACCCACCGCATCGGCGACGGCACCACCGATGCCGCTGTCGACCTCGTCGAAGACCAGGGTGCCGGCGCTGGCGGTGCGTGCCAGCACCACCTTCAGGGCCAGCATCAGCCGCGACAACTCGCCACCCGAGGCCACACGGGCCAGCGGCCCGGCCGGAGCGCCCGGATTGGTGCGCACCATGAACTGGCAGCGTTCGGTGCCCTCAGGCCCCCAACTGCCCTCGGGTAAAGGGTCGAACGCGACCGCCAGTTCCACCCGGCCCATCCGCAGCGGCACCAGTTCGGCCGAAATCGCCGTCACCAGGGCATCGGCCGCGCCGCGCCGCGCCGTCGACAGGGCGGCTGCCGCCGTCTTATAGGCGGCACGCGCGGCCGTGGCGGCGGCGGCAAGTTTGGCAACCCCGCCGATGCCGCCATCGATCAGATCCAGCCGTTCGCGGAGGTGCCGCGACAATTCGGGCAGGTCTTCGGTCGTCACCTGATGGCGGCGCGCGGCCGCCCGCAATGCATAGAGCCGGTCCTCCACCGATTCCAGGCTGTCTTCGCCCAGATCCAGGTCGGCCATCAGCCGCTCGATGGCCGCAACACCCTCGCCGATCTCGATCGAGGCCCGTTCCAGCCCGGCCCGCAGCTGCGCCACCCGCGGTTCCGTATCGGCATCAGGCAGGCGCTGCAGGGCGCGGTCGGCATCCAGCAGCCGCATCTCCAGGCCGGGTTCGCCGTTCAAGGCATCGAGCGCCGCATTCAGCGCCGACACCACCCGGTCGGCATTCTGAAGCCGCTGACGGCGGGCAACCAGGTCGGCCTCCTCGCCCGGCTCAGGCTTCAGCTTCACCAGGTCGGCAAGGCTGGTGCGAAGATGATCCTCTTCACGGCGCACCGCCTCGGCCTCGGCCTCGGCGCGATCGCGGGCGGCATCGGCTGCCTGCATCTCGCGGAAGGCACGCGCGGTGGCCGCGCGCAAGGCATCGTGGCCGCCGAACTGGTCCAGCACATCGCGATGGGTGCGCGGGTCCAGCAGGCCGTGCTGATCATGCTGGCCGTGGATCTCGACCAGATAATCGCCGATCTGTCGAAGCAGCGTGACACCCACCGCCCGATCGTTGATCCAGGCGCGGCTGCGGCCATCGGCGGTGACCACACGGCGCAAGGTCAGCGATGCTTCAACGGGGATCGCCTGTTCGTCGAGCACCGCCCAGACCGCATGGCCAGGGGCCAGCTCGAAGACGGCGGTAACCGATGCCTGCGTCGCGCCGGCGCGGACCAGCCCGCTGTCACCGCGCGCACCCAGCGCCAGGCCCAGCGCGTCGAGCAGAATGGATTTGCCGGCACCGGTTTCACCGGTCAGGACGGCGAGACCGGACCCCAGGTCGAGATCCAGCCGGTCGATCAGAACGACGTCGCGGATCGAGAGGCTTGCGAGCATCCGGCCTTCCGTGACGGTTGCGGGCGGGCCCAGGCGCGGTCAGTCGCGCGGGCCCTGCCCGACCCATTCGAGACGACGGATCAGAACACCGAGCTGAAGGCCCGGCTGATCCACGAACCCTTGTCTTCAACCGGGCGCAGATCGCGACCGGTGAGCAGGGCATAACTGTCCTCATACCACTCGCTGCCCGGATAGTTGTACCCCAGCACGGCGGCCGAGGTCTGGGCCTCCCGCTCGATGCCGAGCGAAAGATAGGCCTCGGTCAGCCTGTGCAGGGCTTCCGGCGCATGGGTGGTGGTCTGATAGCGTTCAACCACGGTGCGGAACCGGTTGATCGCCGCGATATACATGCCGCGCGTCAGGTAATAGCGGCCGATCTGCATTTCCTTGCCCGCCAGATGGTCGCGGGCCAGATCGATCTTCAGGCGCGCATCGCGGGCATAGGCGCTGTCGGGGAAGCGGCGCACCACCTCCTCGAAGGCTTCCATCGCCTTGCGGGTCATGTCCTGATCGCGTCCGACATCCGAGATCCGCTCATAGTTGCACAGGCCCACCAGGTAATAGGCATAGGCAACATTGGGATTGCCGGGATGCAGGTCGATGAAACGCTGGGCTGCCGCGATCGCATCCTCGTATTCATTGGCCTGATAATAGGAATACGCGGCCATCAGCTGCGCTTCCGTGGCCCAGGTCGAATAGGGATGCTGGCGTTCCACCTCGTCGAAGCTGCGGGCGGCATCGCGATATTCGCCCTGGTCGAGCTGTCCCGCCGCCTCATTGTAAATCTGGTCGACCGGCCGTTCCACATAGACCGGCTCGTCATTGTCGCTGGAGCACGCGGCGAGCACGGTCATGCCCGCCAGCAGGATGCCAGCCCGCGCGATCTTCCGGCCGCGGCCCGCCTGTGCCGCCATCCGCATCGCGATCGCCCGTTCCGTTGCGACTGCCTTCGCCATCCGCTCCCCGTCACGCTTACTCGGTGTCACGCACTCAAGCCCTGCCCGCCACTGCAGCCGGCCGGCGCCACGCCCCCGAACCACCACAGACAACAGTCCCGGGTCAGGCGGCCGCTACTATATCACTCTTGTCCCGGACGAACAGAGCCGTGGCGCATCGATGCGCGCGTGCCCCGGCAATGCCACGGCATCCCCCGCCGCCGCCGCATTCCGCCGACGGCGGCGGCCGGCCGTGCGTCATTCTGTTGCGCACCATGAGACCGGAATACCGATCATACCGATCATGATGGAAAACCGCCCCCGCAGGCTCCACCTCCGGGCCGACGGCCTCCCATCACGCGGCAGGGCGTCATATCCGGATATGACTGGTGCATCAGAAACGTACAGCGTTGGCCAAGACCGCGATGGGATGAACAGCGCATGCCGGAATGACAGCACGGCGCACATAATCCATCGATCTCCGCACCCACAGGGCGCAAGTCGCAGGCGAGACATGGTTCAATTCTCACTTTGAAACAGCATTTCGATTGCAGCCGGACGGCGCTGAATCGGCTTGGGCCACAACCCTGACCATTTTCTGGAAGCAGCGACAGAGTTAATATTTTGTTCATGATACGCCGTTACGCGTTCATGAGGCTGCCTGGTTTCAACCAATTCTTTGATCGCTGCTTTTATTGTCGATGCAGGCCGGAGAATATATTCATGCATTTCGCTGCAAGCTCTGGCTCGATGAATTTGAAGCGTGCGAAAGAATCCCGGAGCAACCGACGGTATTATGTGAAGAAGTCACTTTCTAGCGCGAATATCTCTGGCGATTGTTTCCGTGCCCGTTATGTCTGTTCGGCGAACAAGAATGATTACTCGAAGTTCTGTTTGACAAACCTGTTCATGCGACCGCAAATATGAGCAACAAAAACATGCACAGAGACGCCTGCGCTATGGGGGAACTGGCAAGACGTGTCGATAATTTTGTCGGAGAGCGTATCCGTCTGAGGCGGACGCTGCTCGGCATGACACAGGAACATCTGGCGGCAGCGCTCGATATTTCGTACCAGCAGGTGCAGAAATACGAAACTGGTCTGAATCGGGTCAGTGCTGGCCGTCTTTATGAAATTGCAACCAAACTTGGGGTGCCAGTTGCTTTCTTCTTCGACGGCCTCGAAGAGATTGCGGACAGTATAGATCTGGATGCGCCTAAGGAACATGGCGGCAAGAACCGGTCGACGATCGAGCTTGTCCGCTACTTCACTGATATCACCGACCAGACCTTGCGGACGGCAATCATTCGCCTGATCAAGGCCTTGTCAGAAGGCGGACGTCGCGACGGGACACCGCTCGCGCCAGATCTGGACGTGGACAATCTGCTGGCCGACGACCGCGAGAGATCGTAGCCGTCGCCGGTGGCACCCCACGGCCCTGTCATGCCCACGCCTGCATGGCCGATCGAAGACCACTGAAAAACCCGCGCCGTCCCAGGGAAACGGCGCGGGTTTTTTTGTGTCGGGTGACGGTCCACTTTGCGATACGGCTGAGGCGACGTGGTCGCGGCGGTTCGCGGCTCAGGCCGCCGCAACCTGATGCAGTTGACCGGCCTCTGCGACGCATTCGGTATAACGCCACGCCGTCGGATCGGCGAACAGCTTGTGCAACAGGGCGTTGTTCACCCCATGCCCCGGGGCCAGCCCCTCGAAGCGCGCCAGCAGCGGTGCACCGGCCAGATACAGATCGCCCACTGCATCCAGTGCCTTGTGGCGCACGAATTCGTCGGCAAAGCGCAGCCCCTCAGGGTTCAGCACCGCCCCGCCATCGACCACCACGGCATTGTCCAGCGACCCGCCGCGACCCAGGCCCGCCGCCCGCATCTGCTCCACCTCATGAGCAAATCCGAAGGTGCGGGCCGCAGCCAGCTCGCTGGCAAAGCCGTTCGCGGTCAATTCAAGTTCGATCCGCTCGCGGCCGATCACCGGGTTTTCGAAGTCGATCGTGACGTCCAGAATCCAGCGGTCGGCGGGAACCAGCCGCACCCGCGATGCACCCTGCTCCAGCTCGACCGGCTTCAGCACCTCAATGAAGCGGCGCGCCGCCGCCTGCTCGGTGACGCCCGCGCAGTCGATCAGGAACAGAAAGGGGCGCGAACTGCCGTCCATCACCGGCACTTCCGGCCCGTCGATATCGACCAGCAGATTATCGATCCCGGCCGCGGCCAGCGCCGCCATCAGATGTTCAACCGTCGACACGCTCGCCGCCGGCCGGTCACCCATAGCCGGAACGCCCAACATGCTGCACAGCCGGGTGTTGATGATGGTGTCATGCCGCGCCGGCACGATCACGCCCCCAAGATCGGTCCGGCGGAAGCGGATACCGCTGTCCACCGGCGCCGGGCGCAGGATCATCTCGACGGGCATGCCGCTATGCAGACCGATGCCGCTGCACCGCATCGGCACGGCCAGCGTCCGCTGACGGACGACGCCCAGAGGCGCGGCACGGCGGAAGAAATCGGCGCTGTCGTGGATGTCGTTGAGGTACACGGTCAAAGGCTCCGTTCACAAATGCGGCCGGTCGGCATGTCTGTTCGGCAATGGGTCGATCGGCGGTGCGACACCGTCGTCTGCGGATCGTCGTGGTCTGCCGAAACAGGCGGGCCATCTGTCGGCCAGCGTGGATCCATGGCGGGATCCGTCAGTGAACAGGTAGCAAGCCGCGCGTCAGCTCACAAATCACTCTTTGTTACCAATTGTAACAGCACCACCGTCATCAGCCGTGACATCGCCGGGCAGGCATGACGGCCAGGGTGCCCGCCCTGGTGCCGATTCGAGAAAAGATGCCATTTCAAAAAAAGAAGACGCCGGCCCGTGCCGTGACGGCACGAGCCGGCGCCCGTCTGCGCGCTTCCGAGCGACCGGACGCGCAGGCTTGCAGCCCGGGGCACCACGGCTGCGCATCGCCTCCGCCCAAGATGGCGGAACGCGATCGTCGCGCGGATCCGTCGGTGCGGCCGGCTTTATCGGCAGACCTGGCCACCGCGGGCAGATCGCGGCAGGCCGGGTCGTCTATGGCGGAGCCGCCATCCCCCAGGCCCCGGCGGGCCGCCGAAGCGGCCGGCCGGCCCGGGGATGACGCCCGTCAGGTCGTCGGGCTCAATTGGCCTGACGGCGCAGGAAGGCCGGGATCTCCAGCAGGTCGGTCTCCTCTTCGGCCGCGCGCGGGGCGGCAGAGCCTTCGACATGATCCAGCCGCGGCGTGCGACGGGGCTGTTCGTCTGCCGGGCGGGCCGGCACATCTGCCTCGCGGCGGTGGCCACCCGTCATCCGCTGCAGGAACGACAGCTTGCGGGGGGCCGCTTCGGTGGCCGGGCGATCATCGACCACCGACCGGTTGGCCGTCTCGGCGACGCGGGCGGTGGCAGGCAGGTTCAGCGCGCCATCATGCGCCTCGGCATGCGACTGGGCCGCATGGGCCGGGCGCTCGGGCGCCCGCACCGGCTCCGGCGCGATGAAGCTGCCATCATCCACCTCGCCCCGCGGCATCTGCGGCTGGCCGCCACGGGCATCGCCACGGGTGGTGGTGATGACCGGCGCCTGGCTTTCCATCGCCGGGCGCTGGCGGTTCATGCCGCCGCCGGCGGCCATCTGCGGCGCATGCTGCATGGCGGCCGCCTGCTGGGCGTCGGCGCGGGCCTGGGCCTGCGCGGTCGCATTGGCCTGGGCCTGGCCACGGGCGGCAGCTTCGGCTTCCTGTTCGCGGCGGGCGCGCTGGCGGGCGACTTCCTCGGCATCGATGCCCGTTGCCACGACCGACACGCGAACCGTGCCTTCCAGGCTGGGATCGAAGGTCGAGCCGAAGATGATATGGGCGTCGGGGTCGACTTCCTCGCGGATGCGGTTGGCGGCCTCGTCGACCTCGTACAGGGTCATGTCGCCGCCGCCGGTGATGTTGATCAGCACGCCGCGCGCGCCCTTCATCGACACGTCGTCGAGCAGCGGGTTGGAAATCGCGGCCTCGGCGGCCTCGATCGCGCGGTTGTCGCCACCGGCCTCGCCGGTGCCCATCATCGCCTTGCCCATCTCGCTCATCACGGTCCGGATATCGGCGAAGTCCAGGTTGATCAGGCCGGGCATGACCATCAGATCGGTCACGCCGCGCACGCCGGCATACAGCACGTCGTCGGCCATCTTGAACGCATCGGCAAAGGTCGTGCGCTCATTGGCCACCCGGAACAGGTTCTGATTCGGGATGACGATCAGGGTGTCGACATACTTCTGCAGTTCGTCGATGCCGGTCTCGGCCAGCCGCATGCGGCGGGTGCCCTCGAAATGGAAGGGCTTGGTCACCACACCGACGGTCAGGATGCCCTTTTCGCGGGCGACCTGGGCGATCACCGGTGCGGCACCGGTGCCGGTGCCGCCGCCCATGCCGGCGGTGACGAACACCATGTGGCTGCCGTCGAGATATTCGGAAATCTCTTCCATCGTCTCCTGGGCGGCCGCGCGGCCGACCTCGGGGCGCGCGCCCGCACCCAGACCATGAGTGATCTGGTGGCCAAGCTGGATGCGCCGCTCCGACTGGCTCTGGCTCAATGCCTGGGCGTCGGTGTTGCAGACGATGAATTCGACGCCCTCAAGCTGGGCGTTGATCATGTTGTTGACCGCATTGCCGCCGGCGCCGCCAACACCGATCACGGTGATGCGCGGGGTCAACTGCATGCTGTCGGGGATGCTGAGATTAAGGGACATTGTGTTGCCTCCTGGTCGCTCGGACTTTGCTCGATGGACCCTGCCGCAGATCGCCGTCGCAGGGCCCCGGAAACTTTGGGACGCGGGTCAGACCGTCTGACCCCCGCCGGTCATCTAGAAGTTCGCCTTCAGCCAGCGGCCAAGCCGGCCAAGGGTGCCGCGGCCGGCATCGGGGCCGGCATCACGCTCGCCCACCTCGCCCCAATCGGCCACCGCATGGGCGATCAGCCCGGTCACCACCGAAAAGCCGGCGCCACCCGACTGCTCGATCTCGCCCGAGGCCGCGATCGGCCGGCCCAGCCGAACCTGACGACCCAGCACCCGGCCCGCCAGCTCACGCAGGCCCTGAAGCTGCGAGGCGCCGCCGGTCAGCACCACGCGCTTGGCGCCGACATCGGCCAGGCCGCTTTTTTCAAGCTGCTCGCGGATCAGTTCAAGGGTCTCCTCGATCCGCGGCCGGACGATGTTGACCAGCAGAGAACGCGGCACGTTCTGCACGCCGTCGGGCTCGCCCACCCGTGGCAGTTCGATCAGTTCGCGCGCATCCGATGGCGTGGCGATTGCCGAGCCGTACAGCGTCTTCATCCGCTCGGCATGAACCAGCGGGGTTTCCAGCACCTGGGCGATATCGCGGGTGACATGCAGGCCGCCGATGCCGAAACCGTCGACATGGATGACGCTGCCATTGAAGAACACGGCCATGGTGGTGCCGCCGCCGCCCATGTCGACCACGGTGGTGCCCATGTTGCGCTCGTCATCCACCAGACAGGCCAGGCCGGCGGCGAAGGGCGAGGCGACGACCGATTCGATTTCCAGGTGGCAGCGGGCGATGCACAGCTCAAGGTTCCGCCAGGGGCTCGACTGGGCGGTGATGACATGCATGCTGACACCCAGCCGCTCGCCATACATGCCGCGCGGATCCCGGATGCCGCCGGCCTCGTCGATGGAATGATCGACCGGCAGGGCATGAATGACCGCGCGCTCATCGCCCGCGAACATGCGCCGCCCCTCGGTATAGATCCGTCGGATATCGGCATCGGCGACCGCGTGGCCGGCAATCTCCACCTCAAGGTCGATCAGATGGCTCGCCATCACCGTCGACGGCAGGGCCACCACCACCCGTTCGATGGTCTCGCCCGACATCTGCTCGGCCGCATGCACCGCCGCCAGAATCGATGCCTCGGCCTGGACCATATCGACGATCAGCCCGGCACGCAGGCCGCGCGCCGCCTGATGGCCGATGCCGCGCACCCGCCAGCGGCCATGCCCGTCGCCTTCGGCGATGAAGCAGACCACCTTGGTGGTGCCGATGTCGAGTGCCGCAATCAGGCCGCCGCGCCCCTTCGCCATTCCTGGTCCCACCTTCCATCCATGATCCTGCGGGCCGTTTGCCGCCCTGTCGGGGATCTGCGCGTTATCGTTCGGGTCGTCTGGTCCGTGTCGTGCCGTATCGTGCGTCGTCAGGCGTCGAGGCCGGGGCCGGTCGCCGCCACCCCCGCCTTGGCCGGTGGTCGCTTGATCACCGGCTTCATTCGTTCGGCCAGACTGGCCGCATCGGTCAGCCGCACCGCGAACTGGCCGGCGATCCTGAGGTCGACGCTCGTGATCGCCCGTTCCAGAATGCCGTGCTCCTTCTCAACCGCCGCCAGCCGCTGCCAGGCAGCGGCCGCACCGGTCGCCGGCAGGCGCACCACCACGCCGTCCTTCAGGTGCACATCCCACCGCCGCCCGCCGACCCGGACACCGGCCACGAACTGGTCGGCCAGATCGGGCGCGGTTTCGATCAGATCCAGCAGCGGCGCCACCAGTTGCGGCGCATCGTCGCCCACCACCACCGGCAGATAGGCGAAGCGGCCGACATCGACGCCCTCGATCAGCGCGCCCTTGCGGTCGACCAGGATATGGCCGTCCCCGACCTGCCAGAGCGCCGCCGCCTGACGCTCGCGGATGCGCACATAAAGTGTGTCGGGCCAGCGCCGCTCGATAGATGCGCGTTCCACCCATGGCAACTGTTCAAGGCGCAGGCGCATCTGATCAAGATCGAGCGACAACATCGGCGCGCCCTGGTCAACAGCCATTGCCCCGAGCACTTGTCCTGGCTTGGTCTCGTATCGTCCTTCGAGGTAGATTTCCTTCACCGCCAGACCGAATGCCCCAGCCTGAACCACAGCGAAGGACCGCGCCCCATCCACAGCCGCCTGGGCAGTGCCCGACGACCACAGCCACCAGCCCGCACCGCCGATCACGGCGGTGACGGCCAGTCTGCGGCCCCAGGTGACCGCCGGACGCAGCCATTTCGGGCGGCGGCGGCGGCGGCGCAGGGCTTCGGCCAGGATCGCCGCGTCGTCGGCACCCTCGAAACCATGGCTGGTGACCCGCTTGACGCGGATGTCGTCGGTATTCAGGCGTCGCATGCGGCGTGCTCCACCATCCATCTGACCAGTTCACCAAAGCTGATTCCGGCGGCCATGGCCTGTTCCGGCACCAGCGACAGCGGCGTCATACCCGGCTGAGTGTTCACTTCCAGCAGAATCAGCCCGTCCGTGCCGGGCAGGCTGTCATCCCATCGCAGATCCGACCGGCTGACGCCGCGGCAGCCCAGCGCGTGATGCGCCGCCACCGCGATCTCCATCGCACGGGCTGCCACTGCGTCCGGCACCGGCGCCGGCACCAGATGCACGGCGCGGCCATCGGTATATTTCGCCTCATAGTCATAGAAGCTCTGCTGCGGCCGGATCTCGGTGATGCCCAGCGGCCGGCCGTCCATCACGCCGATGGTCAATTCGTGTCCCGGGATGTAGCGCTCGACCAGCACCATCGGCCCGTGGGTCCAACTGCGGTTGCCAAGCGGGGTCTCGCTGTCGTCGCGCACGATGCGCACGCCGACGCTCGATCCCTCCTGCGCCGGTTTCACCACGTAAGGCACCGGCATCGGATGGTCATGGCCAAGCTCGTCGATCATCATCACCCGGCCGTCGGCGACCGGCAGGCCGGCGGCGGCGAACAGACGCTTGGCCACGGGCTTGTCCATCGCGATCGCCGACGCCAGCACGCCGGAATGGGTATAGGGCAGGCGCATCAGGTTCATCACACCCTGCACGCAGCCATCCTCGCCGAACCGGCCATGCAGCGCGTTGAACACCACATCGGGCCGGATCTCGGCCAGACGCGCGCCCAGATCGGCGCCGGCATCGATCTCGGTCACGACATAGCCCTCGCCGCGCAGAGCGTCGGCACAGGCGCGGCCACTGCTCAGCGAAACCTCGCGTTCCGCCGACATGCCGCCCATCAGTACCGCCACATGCAGGGTCATGACCCGCTCCCGTCTTCGCTGTTCTGACCGGCCGCGCCACCCGGCCGGCCGATCCGCCGGATTTCCCAGCCAAGCTCGATGCCGGTCAGCGCCCGCACCCGCGCCCGCACCTCTTCGCCCAGCGCCTCGATCTCGGCGGCGGTCGCACCGCCGATATTGATCAGGAAGTTGCAGTGCCGCTCCGAGACCTGGGCCGCGCCCATTGTCAGCCCGCGGCACCCGGCCCGGTCGATCAACTCCCAGGCCCGGGCGCCTTCGGGGTTCTTGAAGGTGCTGCCGCCGGTGCGCGAGCGAACGGGCTGGCTGTCCTCCCGCGCGGCCCTGATTTCGTCCATCCGTGCCCGGATGCGCGCGGCATCGCCAGCCACGCCCCGCAGCCGTGCCGCGGTGAAGATCCAGTCGGACGGCGCTGCCGTGCGGCGATAGCTCAGGCCCAGATCGGCCGCCGCCACCTCGTGCACCCGCCCCTGACGATCGACCGCCGTCGCCGACACCAGGATGTCGGCGATCTCGGCGCCATAGGCACCGGCGTTCATCCGCAGGGCGCCGCCGATCGTGCCCGGAATGCCCGACAGGAATTCCAGCCCCGACAGGCCCGCACGCTGGGCGATCTCGGCCACGTTGACATCCAGCGCGCCAGCCCCGGCCACGATCTCGGTCCCGTCGACCTGCATGTCGACAAAGCCACGGCCAAGCCGGATCACCACACCGTCGACCCCGCCATCGCGCACCAGCAGGTTCGACCCCACCCCGATCACGGTCACCGGCATGTCGGCCGGCAGGGCCGACAGAAAATCGGCCAGATCCTGCGTGCCCGCCGGCTTGAACAGCACCTCGGCCGGGCCGCCGACCTGAAACCAGGTCACGCGGTCGAGCATGGCACCGAACGTCACCCGCCCATGCGCCTCAGGCAGCCGGGCAGCGATTGCCGGCAGGGCGGCGGCGCCATCCCGATCACCGGCGGTGCGCATCCGACGCTCGTGCATATGGGCGGGATATCCGGTCACGCAGATGCCCCCTTCCGTTCGGCGTCAGCCTCGCCGGTCGCCGCCACCATCTCGCGGGGCAGTTTCTCGGCCCACACCGTGATATTGCCGGCGCCCAGGCAGACCACCATGTCGCCCGGCTTCACCATCGCCACCACCACCCCGGCCAGCGCCTCAGGGCCGGTCAGCGGCACGACATGGCGATGGCCGCGCGCCCGCAGGCCTTCCACCAGCGCGTCCTTGTCGATGCCCTCGATCGGGGTTTCACCCGCGGCATAGACATCGGCCACCACCACCGTGTCGGCATCGTTGAAGCAGGTGCAGAATTCCTCGAACAGGCTCATCAGCCGGCTGTAGCGATGCGGCTGCACCACCGCCACCACCCGCCGGTCGCCGGCCACGCCCCGGGCCGCCCGCAGCACCGCCGCGATCTCGACCGGATGGTGGCCGTAATCGTCGATCACCCGCACGCCATTGGCCTCGCCGGTGACGGTGAAGCGCCGCTTGACCCCGGCAAAACCCGCCAGAGCACCACGCACCGCATCGTCACCGATCCCCAGCTCGTCGGCGACGGCGATCGCCGACAGGGCATTCTGCACATTGTGGGGCCCGTGCATCGCCAGATGGATATCGGGGATGCGGCGTTCGTCGCCGGTCTGGCGATCGCGGATCACCACCGTGAACCGGGCGCCGTCGATGTCGTGGCGCACGTCAATCGCGCGGACATCCGCCTGCGGATTGAAGCCATAGGTCACGATCCGCCGGTCTTGAACCTGACCGATCAGGGCCTGGACCTCGGCGTGGTCGCTGCACAGAACCGCCAGGCCATAGAACGGGATGTTCTCGACGAAGGTCCGGAATGCTTCGCGTACCGCGGCGAAGCTGCCGTAGTGGTCCAGATGCTCAGGGTCGATATTGGTGACGATGGCGATGGTCGCCGGCAGCTTCAGGAAGGTGCCGTCGCTCTCGTCGGCCTCGACCACCATCCATTCACCCTCGCCCGGGCGGGCATTGGTGCCATAGGCGTTGATGATGCCGCCATTGATGACCGTCGGGTCGATGCCGCCGGCATCCAGCACCGCCGCCACCAGCGATGTGGTGGTGGTCTTGCCATGGGTGCCGCCCACGGCAACCGCCGATTTCAGGCGCATCAACTCGGCCAGCATTTCCGCGCGCCGCACCACCGGCAGAAAGCGGCGACGCGCTTCCACCAGTTCCGGATTGTCCTGACGGATCGCCGACGACACCACCACCACACTCGCGGTCTCGACATTCGATGCCGCATGGCCGATCGCGACCGGCACGCCCCGCGCGCGCAGGCGGCGGACATTCGCGTTCTCGGCGATGTCGCTGCCCTGCACGTCATAGCCCAGACCCTGAAGGATCTCGGCGATGCCCGACATGCCGATCCCGCCGATGCCGACGAAATGCAGCGTGCCGATGGTGAGCGGAATGCGCCTCATGCGATCTCCTCGCGCCCCGGCAGGCGCCGTTCGTGGTGCTCCGGGGACTTGTTGACGGACAGGGTGGCAGTGCCTTCGGCCGGAAGATCTGCGCCAAGCGGCCGGCCCGCCGCCAGGGCCTCGACCAGATCGGCCAGACGGGCGGCGGCATCGGTTCGCGCGACGCCCCGTGCCGCCAGCGCCATCCGGCCCAGCCGCGCCGGATCATCGGCCAGGGCCGCGATCTCGGCGGCCAGACGCTCAGGGCTCGCTTCCGCCTGTGCCAGGGCCACGGCAGCACCGGCATCGACCAGGGCACGGGCATTGGCGGTCTGATGGTCGTCGATCGCCCCCGGCAACGGCACCAGCAGCGACGGCCGCCCGGCAGCCGACAGTTCGGCCACGGTGGATGCACCCGACCGCGCCACCACCAGATGCGCCGCCGCCAGCCGGTCGGGCATGTCGGTGAAGAACGACGCCAGATCGACCGCGGCAAAGCCCTGGCCGTCCAGCGCCGCCCGGGCCGCCGTCATGTCTTCGGGCCGAACCTGCATCACCAGATGCATCCGCGCCTTCAGCGCCGCCGGCAGCATGGCCGCCGCCTGCGGCAATACCGTGCCCAGGAACCGGGCGCCCTGGCTGCCGCCGGTCGACAGCAGAACGAACCGCCCGGTCACCGCCGGCACCACGAAACCGGCCGCGCCGATCTCGGCGATCTCGGCCCGCACCGGATTGCCGGTGATCCGCACCCGGCCGGCGGCACCGGCCGGCACCGCACGGGTATCGGCAACCGTCAGCGCCAGCAGTCGTGCCCGCCGGCCCAGCAGCCGGTTGGCACGGCCCAGCACCGCGTTCTGTTCGTGGATGGCGACCGGCAGCTTCAGCAGCATCGCGGCCAGGGTCGCCGGCAGCGCCGCATAAGACCCGAAGCCGATCACGGCGGCCGGCGCCAGCCGGCGCAGCAGCCCCCGCGCCCGCGCCACGCCGCGCAGCAGATCGACGGCACCCCGCACCCGCCGCGCCAGACCCATCCCCGACACGCCGCCGGCCGGCAGCGCATGAACGGTCACGCCCTCGGGCATGCGGACATGGGCGACGCCACGGGCGTCGGTGGCGAAATCGACCGTCCAGCCCCGCTGGATCAGCTCGGCCGCCAGCGCCCGCGCCGGGAACACATGCCCGCCGGTGCCGCCGGTGGTGACGACGATGCGGCCGCGCGCCGAGCGATCGGATGGGGTGGGATGCCGGCCGGTCATCGCCCGCTCCCTTCCACATAGCGCCGGCGGGTCAGCGCCAGCGTCATGCCCAGACCGCAGGCAGTGGCCACCAGCGACGAGCCGCCATAGGAAATCAGCGGCAGGGTCATGCCGGTGGTCGGCATCAGATGCACCGCCACACCCATATTGATGAAGGCCTGAAGACCGAAGCTGCCGAGCAGCCCCGATACCGCCAGCACCACGAACAGGTCGCGTTCCTGCATCATCCGCATATAGCCGCGGATGATGATGCCGGCGAAGGCCGAAATCATCAGCAGGCAGGCCAGCACGCCGAATTCCTCGGCGGTCACCGAGAAGATGAAATCGGTATGGGCATCGGGCAGCACCGCCTTGACCAGCCCCTCGCCCGGACCGCGCCCGATCAACCCGCCATTCTGGATCGCCGACAGCGAGGTGGTGATCTGATAGCTGTCGCCGGTCGACGGATCGAGGAAGCGGTCGATGCGGCTGGCGACGTGATCGAGCATCAGATAGCCGCCGGCGAGCCCGGCCACGGCCCCGCCCAGCACGATCGCGACCAGCAGCCAGGGCAGCCCGGCCACGAAGACCTGCACCGCCCAGGTGCCGGCCACCAGCATGGTCATGCCGAAATCGGGCTGCATCACGATCAGGCCGATAACGCCCAGCAGCGCCACGACGGTCAGGGCATAGCCCATCAGATTGCGCCGGATGCGGGCATCGGCCAGCGCCCAGGCCACCACGATGCAGAAGAACGGCCGGATGAATTCGGACGGCTGCAAGGCGATGGGCCCGGCGCCGATCCACTGCCGCGCACCCTTGATCTCGGTACCCGCGATCGGCACCAGCGCCAGCAGCACGAAGAACAGACCGAAGCCCATCGCCCCCACCGATCGCACCTGTTCAGGCGTCAGCAGCGACAGCCCGACCATGGCGATGACCGCCGGGATCACGAAGATCGCCTGACGGAAGACGAAATGATAGGTCGGCGCGCCGATGCGGTTGGCAACCGCCGGTGACGCCGACATGGTCAACACGATGCCGGCCAGGATCAGCAGCAGGATCAGCAGCAGCGTGACCCGGTCGACCGTCCACCACCAGCGGGCGACGAGGCTGGTATCGGTGCGGGCGAATGTGATCATGACCGTGCCTCCAGCCGTGCCGCGACCAGCGCCCGGAAGGCGTCGCCGCGATGTTCGAAGCTTTTGTACTGGTCGAACGAGGCGCAGGCCGGCGACAGCAGCACCGCCACCCCTCGCGCGCCATCGGCCGTATCGCCCGCGGCATCGGCCGCCGTCAGCGCCTGATCCAGCGCCACGTCCAGCGTGCCCGCGATGGTCCACGGCACGTCGCTGCCCAGCGTTGCGGCGAAACCTTCGGCGGCATCACCGATCAGCCAGGCATGGGCGATGCGATCGAACCACGGCTTCAGCATCGCGATGCCGCCGGCCTTGGGCACGCCGCCCGCGATCCAGTAGATCCGCTCAAAGGCCTCCAGCGCCGGGCGGACCGCCTCGGCATTGGTGGCCTTGCTGTCGTTCACGATCACGCAACCGCCCAGCCGCCCCACGGTCTCAAGACGATGCGGCAGGCCCGGATAGCTGCGGATGCCGGCCACGATATCGTCGGGCGCCAGCCCCAACGCCCGCGCCGCGGCATAGGCCGCGGCGGCATTCTGGCCGTTATGGCGGCCACGCAGCGTGTCGATGCCGTCAAGCGACATCACCGGCCGGGCCAGACCGTTCAGGTCGTCGATCAGCTGGCCCGCATCGTCCAGCCAGACACCGCCGGCAACCGGTCGGGTGGCGGCGATCGGGATCACCCGCAGCCGGCCTTCGGCAGCCAGCGCGTCGAACACCTCGATCGATGGGCCGTCATCGCAACCGATGATCGCAATGGCGCCGGCCGGCTGATGATCGAACAGCCGGCGCTTGGCGGCGACATAGCCCGCGAAATCGCCATGCCGGTCGATATGGTCGGGGCTGAGATTGAGCAGCACGCCAACCGCCGGCGCGAACGCCTCGGTCAGATCCAGCTGATAGGACGACAGTTCCAGAACATACAGGGCCCCCGCGCCCAGCGCCGGCAGATCCAGCGGCGCCACACCCAGATTGCCGCCCACAGCCACCTGCGCCGGTGCACCCGCAACCGGCGTGCCGGCCAGCCGGCTCACCACATGGCCCAGCAATGCGGTGGTGGTGGACTTGCCGTTGGTGCCGGTGATCGCCGCATAGCGGGCGGCGCCGCAGGCGCCAAACAGCAGGTCGACATCGCCGGTGATCGCCACGCCGGCGGCCCGGGCATGGCGCACCGCCGCATGTGGGCGCGGGAAATGCAACGGCAGGCCGGGTGCCACCACCAGCAGCGCCACGCCCGACCAGTCGATGGCATCGGGTGCCGCGATCGCGGCACCGGCGGCCGCACCGGCCACACGCGCCGCCTCGGCATCGTCCCAGGCCACGACCTCGGCCCCGCCGGCGCGGAGGGCGCGGATGGTGGCCACCCCCGACCGCGCCAGACCGGCCACGACCACGCGCGACCCCGCCACACCCGGGACGACCGGTGTGGCGGGGGCTGCTGCCTCATGGATGGCTGGACGGATGTCGGTGGCGGTCATCAGCGGCGTTCTTTCAGCGGCTCAGCGCAGTTTCAGGGTGGACAGACCGATCAGCGCCAGGATGAAGGCGATGATCCAGAAGCGGATGACGATGGTGCTCTCGGCCCAGCCCTTCTTCTCGAAGTGATGATGCAGTGGCGCCATGCGGAAGACGCGTTTGCCGGTGAGTTTGAACGAGGCCACCTGCACCATGACCGACACGGTTTCCAGCACGAACAACCCGCCGATCACCGCCAGCACCAATTCATGCTTGGTGACCACGCTGATCGCCCCCAGCGCGCCGCCCAGCGACAGCGATCCGGTATCGCCCATGAACACCATGGCCGGCGGCGCGTTGAACCACAGGAAGCCCAGCCCAGCCCCGACCAGCGCCCCGCACAGCACCGTCAACTCGCCGGTGCCGGGGACGTAATGGACCTGCAGGTAATCCGAATAGATCGCATTGCCGACCAGATAGGCGATGAAGGCGAAGCTGGAGGCCGCGATCATCACCGGCACGATCGCCAGGCCGTCCAGCCCGTCGGTGAGGTTGACGGCGTTGCTGGAGCCGATCATCACCAGCACCGCGAACGGCACATAGAGCAGGCCCAGATCGAGCAGGAAATTCTTCACGAACGGAATGGCCAGGCCGCTGGCCTGGGCATCGAGCGCGATATACTGCACCCACAGGGCCGCGACGATGCCGATCAGCGCCTGAAGCAGCAGCTTCATCCGCCCCGGCAGGCCCTTGGGGTTGCGACGCACGACCTTCAGATAATCGTCGGCGAAGCCGATCATCCCGAAGCCCAGCGTCACCATCAGCACGATCCAGACATAGGCGCTGGTGATGTCGGCCCACAGCAGGGTCGACAATCCGGCCCCGGCCAGGATCAGCACGCCGCCCATGGTGGGCGTGCCGCGCTTTTCGATCAGATGGCGCTCAGGGCCGTCGCTGCGGATCGGCTGACCTTCCCGCTGTTTGCGGCGCAACCAGCGGATGAGGCTCGGGCCCGCCACGAAACTGATCAGCAGCGCCGTGATCAAGGCACCACCGGTCCGGAACGTCAGATACCTGAAGACGTTCAGGAAGCTCAGATCGCTTGAGAGCGGATAGAGCAGGTTGAATAGCATGCGTGCTCCAAGTCCGTGACGGCCGCGGGCGGCAAGGCCCCTGCGGCCGCGGCCCGTTAACCCCGTGTCTGTTTCCGTGCGATGGCAGGTGGTGCCAGCGCGGCGGTGATGGCCGCGATGACCCGTTCCATGCGCATCCCGCGCGATCCCTTCACCAGCACCACGTCTCCGGCCATCAGGCCTTCGACGACGGCTGGCGCCACTGCATCCGATGTGTCGCCATGATCCGCGCGACGGCCCGGATCGAGCCGGTCATGCAGATGGGCCATGGCCGGCCCGGCGGTGTAGACGAGTGCCGCATCCGCGTCAACGAGCGGCGTTGTGAGTTCTTCGTGCAGGCGCCGGGCGTGATCGCCCAGTTCCAGCATGTCGCCCAGCACGGCGACCAGACGCCCGCCATGCACCGCCACCAGTTCCGCGCACAGGCAGATCGCCGCCCGCATCGATTCCGGATTGGCGTTATAGGTTTCATCCACGATCAGCACCTGACCGCCGCCCAGCGGCAGCCGGATCTGGGTGCCCCGCCCGGCCGGCGCGTCAAGCCCGGCCAGGGCCGCCGCCCCCGGTACCGGGTCCAGCCCCAGCGCATGCAGCACGCCCAGCACCGCCAGAGCGTTTTCAACCCAATGCGCGCCGGGCACGCCGATGATGAAGTCGACCGGCAGGCCGGCCACTTCCGCGGCCACCGCCGTGCCGGCCACCGTGGGCGTGGCCGTCACCAGCCGCACCACCGCCCGCTGGCCACCATGGCGCGAGGTCGCGAAATCGATCACGCGGGTTGCGGCATGTCCCAGCAGAACCGCCGCCGCAAGCCGGTCGAAATGCCGGCTGTCGCGGTTCAGAACCGCCACGCCATCGGCTTCCAAC
Source organism: Tistrella bauzanensis (assembly GCF_014636235.1). Lineage (NCBI taxonomy): Bacteria > Pseudomonadati > Pseudomonadota > Alphaproteobacteria > Geminicoccales > Geminicoccaceae > Tistrella > Tistrella bauzanensis. The sequence goes on along the minus strand of NZ_BMDZ01000001.1, from coordinate 114,307 downwards.
CCGTTGAAGATTTCGGCCTTGGCATCGGCGATCGCTTCCTCGCCGTCGAAATTGCCCAGATGCGCCGGGGCGATCTTGGTGATCAGCGCCACATGCGGCCGCGCCAGCCGCGACAGGGCATCGATCTCGCCCGCGTGGTTCATGCCCAGTTCCAGCACCGCGAAAGCCGCATCCGCCGGCATCCGCGCCAACGACAGCGGCACGCCCCAATGGTTGTTGAAGCTGCGCACGCTCTGATGAACCCGGCCATACGACGCCAGCGCCCGGGCGATGGCGCCGCGGGTGCCGGTCTTGCCGACGCTGCCGGTGACCGCGATCATCCGGCCGGTGAACCGCGCGCGCGCCGCCGCACCCAGCGCCTGCAACCCCGCCATGGTATCGCCGCAGGTGATCACCAGAGCCGCGCCGGTCAGCCCCGGCACGGCGCGATCGACCAGCAGGGCCGTGGCGCCGGCGGCTTCGGCCGCCACCGCATAGTCGTGTCCATCATTGGCATCACCGCGGAGCGCGATGAACAGGTCGCCCGCGCGAACCTCGCGGCTGTCGATGGCAACGCCGGTGATGGCGGCATCGGCTGTGGCCGCGCCTTCGGTTGTCAGCCGGCCGCCAACCGCCGCCGCAGCCGCCCGCGCCGTCCACAGGATGGAGGTTGCACCGGTCATGGCCGCCCCCCATCCGCCTGCACGCGGCCGCGACGCGCCAGGGCCGCCAGCGCCTGCTGCCGATCACTGAAGGGATGAACCGTGCCGGCGATGGTCTGGCCGGTCTCGTGGCCCTTGCCCGCGATCAGCAGCACGTCGCCCGGCTCCAGCCCCGCCACCGCCGCCTCGATCGCCGCCGCCCGGTCACCGATCTCGACGGCATCGGGTGCCGCCGCCATGATCTCGGCCCGGATCGCCGCCGGATCCTCGCTGCGGGGATTGTCGTCGGTGACGATGACATGATCGGCTTCACGCGTGGCGATGCGACCCATCAGCGGCCGCTTGGCCCGGTCGCGATCGCCGCCGCAGCCGAACACCACCACCACCCGGCCATCGGCATGGGGGCGGACCGCCTTGATCACCGTCTCAAGCGCATCGGGTGTGTGGGCATAGTCGACGATCACCGGCGCGCCGTCGGCGGTCATCCCCACCTGCTCCATGCGGCCGGGCACGGCCTTCAGATGCGACAGGGTCGCGAGCGCCGCCGGCAGCGACCCGCCGCAGCCGATCACCAGCCCCACCGCCGCCAGCACGTTGTGTGCCTGGAAACTGCCGATCAGTCCCAGGCCGAATTCATGGCGCTGGCCGCTATGCTCGATCACCACATGCAGGCCGCCGCCCGGCATCGACTCCACCGACACCAGCCGCAGCACCCGTGCCTTGCGGCCATAATCGATCACCGCCAGCGGCCGCTTCAGCGCCGCACGCACCACCTGGTCATAGGTACGGCTGTCGGCATTGACCACCGCATAGCCCGCCGGCGCCGCCAGCCGCGAGAACAGTTGCAGCTTGGCGTCGCGATAGGCCTCGATCGTGCCGTGATAATCCAGATGGTCATGGGTCAGGTTGGTGAAGGCCACCGCCACCGGTGCGATCCCGTCCAGCCGGTGCTGGTCGATGCCATGGCTGGACGCCTCCAGCGCCAGATGACCGACGCCGGCGCGTGCCGCCTGATCCAGCAGCCGGTGCAGGGCCACCGGGTCGGCCGTGGTCAGCGCCGGCGCCGACAGATCGCCCGGCCCTTCATAGCCAAGCGTCCCCAGGCAGGCGGCGGACAGGCCCAGCCGCATCCAGATCTGACGGGTGAAGCTGACCACCGAGCTTTTGCCATTGGTGCCGGTGACGGCGGCGATCACATCCGGCCGGCGCGGATAGAAGCGGCCCGCCATGCGGGCCAGCGCGCCACGCGGCTCGTCCGCCTCGACCAGAGCCAGACCGGAGGGCACGACAGTGCCCCGCGGCGCCAGCACAGCCACAGCGCCGGCATCCGCCGCCGCCGCGATGAAACTGCGTCCGTCATGGGCCGTGCCCGGAATGGCGGCGAACAGCATGCCCGGTCCCACGGCACGGCTGTCGGCGGTGATCCCGGTAATTACGGGATCACCGCCGAGCACCGGCACATTGCGATCGACCAGCTCAGTAAGCCGCATTCTGCACCTCGGGAAGCTCGTCACTGACGGCGACTTCGTCCTCGTCACCGACCAGGGCATAGCGCAGCTCGGTGTCGCGCTGCTGCGGCAGCACCGGGCCCTCCAGCGGCGCGCCGTCGATCGCCTGTGGCCGCACACCCAGCAGCGGCGCGATCCGGCGGATCACCTCGCCCGCGGTCGGCGCTGCATTCCAGCCCGATGTCGCATAACCATAGGTCTTGGGCGTCGGTTTCGGCTCGTCCAATGACACCAGCACCACATAGCGGGGATCATTCATCGGAAACCCGCCCAGGAACGAGGTCAGCAATGCCTTGCGGCGATAGCCGCCAGCACCTGCCTTTTCCGCCGTGCCGGTCTTGCCGCCAACCAGATAGCCCGGCGCCTGCGCCTTCTTGGCGGTTCCAGCTTCGACCACGCTGATCAGCAGCTTGCGCAGTTGCATCGACACCTTCTCGTCGATGATCCGTTCGCGGACCACCCGTTCACCCGACTGATGCTTGACCAGCGTCGCCGGCACCTTGTAGCCGCCGTTCAGCAGCGCCGCCATGCCGCCCGCCGCCTGCAAGGGCGACACCGCCATGCCATGGCCGAAGCCGATGGTCATGACGCTGATGTCGCGCCATGGATGCGGCGCCTGGGGCGCCCCCACCTCGGGCAGCTCGATCCGGGCCGGTGTCAGAAAGCCGAAGCGGCGCATATAGTCCTGCTGGCGCGTCGCCCCCAGTGCCAGCGCCATCTTGGCCGCACCGATGTTCGACGAATACAGCATGATCTCGGGCACGCTCAGCCAGCGCCGCTCCGGATGAAAATCCCGGATGGTGAACCGGCCGATCTTGATCGGGTCGGTGGCATCGAAGCCGCCATCGATCCTCACCACGCCCGCATCCAGCGCCTGGGCGGCCGTGAAGGCCTTGAAGATCGACCCCATTTCATAGACGCCCAGCGTCGCCCGGTTGAACATCGCCTTGTCTTCAGGATCCACCGGCGCGTTCGGGTCGTAGTCCGGCAACGACACCATCGACAGGATCTCGCCATTGCGGGCATCCATCACGATGCCGGTGGCGCCGATCGCCTGGAATTCCGCCACCGCCGCGCGCAGCGCGTCGCGCATCACCTGCTGCACGCGGATGTCGATGGTCGTCACCAGCGGGCCACGACCGGTTTCGGCCCGCTCACGCAGGGTACGGTCCAGGCCCTGTTCCAGCCCGTAACGGCCGGTGTTGTCGACATTGGTGAAGCCGACCACATGCGACAGCAACCGACCCTGCGGATAGATCCGGCGCTGCTCGCGCTGGAAATACAGCCCCGGAATGCCCAGCGCATTGATCTCATACTGCTGTTCAGGCTTCAGACCGCGCTGAATCCACACGAACCGCCGGTCGCCCGAAAGCTGCGCGATCAGATCGGTCTGGTTCAGATGCGGCAGCACCGTGCGCAAGCGGGTCGCCGCATCCACCGGGTCGAAGACCAGTTTCGGATCGGCATAAAGCGATGCCGTGATCAGGTTCGATGCCAGCAGCACGCCATTGCGGTCGACGATGTCGGCACGGTCCAGCACGAGTTGCGGCGGCGGCGCGCCACGCGCGACCCGGGGCTCGCCGCCGTCATGCAGCACCCCCACGGCGATCAGCTTCATCGACAGGGCCAGAAAGGCCAGGACGAAGAAAGCCGCGGTGAACAGCACGCGATTGCGGCCGGTTTCCAACGCCTGCTTGACGTTGCCGTCCAGCTTCACCGCGCGGGCGACGCCCAGCCGCACTCGCCGCGCGCGCGGCAGCGGCACACGCGGGCGGGCGCCGGCCTGTCCGGCTTGCCCGGAATATCCAGCCTGTCCAGACGGGCCGGCGGTATCGTGGCGGGGTGGCATGCGATCCTGCGGGCTCATCGTGTGACCCCCGTCAACACGACGTTGTCGGTATCAGGCGTGGCGCCGCGGGCCGCGGTCAGGCTGCGGCCGCCTTGCGTCCCCGCCGACGCCACCGTCATACCCCGTGCCTCGGGCAACGCCTCGACCAGCGGCCAGGTGGCGGGCGGTGTGCCGGGCTTGTTGCGCGGGCGCGGCTCGGTTTCGGTCCGCGGCAGCGGCAGCGACGCCAGGCTGACCAGTTGGCGCCCCTGAACCGGCGCGGTCTCAAGATACTCGGCGGCCAGGCGCTCCAGCCGGTCGGGATTGTTGAGATAGGCCCATTCCGCCTTCAGCACGTGAATGGACTCCTGCTCGCGCAGCAATTCCGCATTGCGCGCAACATAGGCATCCTCAAGGCTGGCCACCCGATACTTCACCCAGAACAGGCCCGCCGCGATCGCGGCGGTGCAACCCAGAAGCAGAACGGTGCCGGGGCGGATCATCGTGCGGCCTCCCTGAACAGATCGTCGGCAACGGCAGGGGCATCCCAGGCGGGCGCATCGGTGCGCCGCGCGATGCGCAGCTTGGCCGAGCGCGACCGTGGATTGGCATCGGTCTCGGCCAAGCCCGCCACCACCGGCTTTGTGCCTCGAATGGCGAAACTGCCGGCCTGCCGCGCGTCCGGCGCCGCCATCACCACATGGCGCGACGGATTGGTGGTCCGGCCGGCGCGGGTGGCGATGAACCGCTTCACCAGCCGGTCTTCCAGGCTGTGGAAGGTCACGGCCGCCAGCCGCCCCCCCGGCTTCAGCCGGCGTTCGGCCGCAACCAGCCCGCGCAGGATCTCGCCCAGCTCGTCATTCACGTGAATGCGGATGGCCTGGAAGCTGCGGGTCGCGGGATCGATCTGGTCACGGCCACGCGGCGGCAGCGCCGAACGCACCGCCTCTGCCAGCGCCGCCGTGGTCTCGAACGGCCGGGCGCGGGTGATCGCGCGGGCGATGCGGCGCGAGGCGCGCTCTTCGCCATAGGTCCAGATGATCCGAGCGATCTCGTGCTCTTCGGCGGTGTTGACGAAATCGGCGGCGGTCATGCCCGCCTGTTCCATCCGCATGTCCAGCGGTCCGTCATTGCGGAAGGAAAAACCGCGCGCCGCCTGATCCAGTTGCATCGACGACACGCCGAAATCGAAGGCGACCACATCTACCGCCGGCACACCCGCCGCGTCGAGCAGCGCCTCCAGATCGCCGAAGCGTCCCGCCAGGAAACGGAAGCGACCACCGGACGCCGCCTCCAGCGCCCGCCCCGCCGGCTCGGCCGCCGGGTCGCGATCGATCCCCAGAACACAGGCCGCCCCGGCATCCAGAAAGCCGCGGCTATAGCCGCCGGCACCGAACGTGCCATCGACCACCACCGCGCCCTCAACCGGCGCCGCGGCAGCGAGCACCTCGGCCAGCAGCACTGGCACATGCGGAACGGATGGCATGGGCAGGGCGTCGGTCATGCGTCACCTCCGCCCGCGCCGTTGCCGCCACCGGCGGGCAGGATCGCCGATGGCTGCGCCGCCGGCCGCCGGCCGCCCGGGTCCATCCGCAGCCGGCCGCGCTGGGCCAGCGCGATGTCACGCGCTGCGGTCTGATGATCGGCGAAGCGGTCAGGCTGCCACAATTCGAAGGTCCGTCCCTTGCCCACGAAAACCACCCGGTCTTCCAGACCGGCAATGTCCATCAGACGCCGCGACAGCATCACCCGCCCCTCGGGGTCGAAAGCAAGTTGCTGGCATTCGGCGAGAATGGCGGTCGCAAAGGCATCACGCTCTTCCGAGAAGGGGTCGAACGTCTCGATGCTTTCCGACAGTTGAACGATCCGGTCATAGCCACAGGCTTCAACCGCCGCGTTGATGAATGATGGATAGGCGACGATGCCGTGAAATTCCTGGGGACCGAGCGCAGTCCTGAATTGAGGCGGCACCGAGACGCGACCCTTCTTGTCGATTGGCTTTTCAAACGTCGACAGGAACAGCGCCACCCGGCGAACTCCTTGACCACCCGATCCCGACCGGAACCGGGCCTACCCATCAGCCGCTGCACCCGATGCCGCTTGCCATCGGCTGTTGATACAACCGATGACCGCCGCCCGATGACTGGACCAGACCGTGCTGACAAGGCCCGCCTTCCCGCCTGTTTGGCCAGCTCGTCCGAAAGGCACGGGGGAAGCTGGGGCGATTTGGGAAAACCTGGGTAAAGCTGGGCCTTGAGCCGAAGGTATCGAATGGCAGGGGGAGGGTCAAGCGAACAATCGGCTGCATTTGCTTGGAAATTCTTCGATGAAACAGACGCTTGGCAAATACCGCACATGCACGCTGGAAAGGACGGCCAGCCCATTGAAATCACGAGACAGTCTTCAAACACACAAGAACAAAACGAGAACTTTAATGGAGCGAAATGCGCCGCCCCATTTTCTTCGCGGCCTAACCCCGCAGGAACGCGCGGATAAGAGCCTGCGCCCAACCGGTCCCAATTTTGCCCCACGACAAAATGACAGCGCCCGCGACGGTAGAATTGTGGTCGCGTGAGCGCCGCATCAAAGAGCGGCAGCCGCCTGTTATGTGACAAAGTGCGCGTCAGACGGCCTGTAAGCCGGGTTCTGTCCACACCCTGTTCAAAGGGTGCTGGATGACCATTCCTCTGGGACGCCCGTCACCGGGCGCCTCTCGCGACCAACCCGAACCGCCGGGTCGGAAACAGACCCTGCCCAACCCATGATTGGGAGGGGCGCACGGTTCCTATTCGGTCTTGCTCCCGGTGGGGTTTACCATGCCGCCCCCGTTGCCGGGGGCGCGGTGCGCTCTTACCGCACCCTTTCACCCTTGCCCGGCACACCGATCGCCACCCGAAGGTATCGACGGCGCCGGCCGGGCGGTCTGCTCTCTGTGGCACTTTCCCTGGGGTCGCCCCCGCCGGGCATTACCCGGCACCGTGTTTCCGTGGAGCCCGGACTTTCCTCCCCCTCATCTGCCTTGCGGCACCGAAAGGGCGGCCATCCAGCCGTCTGACGCGGCCGCACCATGCAGCAGCGGGCAGGCCTGGTCAATCTGTCAATGACCAGGCGTGGCCGACATCACCACCGCCGGCGCGCGGCGCGCTGTCGAACAGCCGCGCCACCGCGAACACCGTCTGGGCGGTCGCCGGATCGCAGATGCCGCCGGCCAGCCCCAGAAACCGCGACTGAAAGGCATGGACCACAGCACGGGTGACCGCGTCGTAAACCCCGTCGACATCGATCCGATAGCCGATCGCCGCCAGCCCGCGCTGGATATCGGCAACCGCCGGCCCGGCATCGCCTTCCTGCAGGGTCAGGCCCATCTCGCCGATCACCGGCCGCGCAGCCGGCATCAGGGCCAGCCCCTTCGCCGCCAGCCGGTACCAGTCGAACCGCTCACCCGGATCGAATTTCCGGGCGGGCGCGATGTCGGAATGCCCGACCACCCGTTCGGGCGCGATATCATGCCGGGCCAGAATATCGGCCAGCAGCCGTTCGACCGCCGCCATCTGTGGTTCCGGGAAGGTGCGATAGCCCCATTCATGGCCCGGATTGACGATCTCGATGCCGATCGAGACGTCGTTCAGCCGCTCCTGCCCGCGCCAATATGACACGCCGGCATGCCAGGCGCGGCGGTCTTCAGCCACCATCCGGGTCAGGCGGCCGGCTTCATCCACCACCCAATGGGCGCTGACGCGCGACGCGGTATCGGCCAGCCAGTCGATCGCGACCTCGGCGGTCGGCATGCCGGTGTAATGCAGCACCACCATGTCGGGCCGAACACCGCCGGGGCGCTCGTCATGATTGGGCGATGGCCGGTCGGTGATGTCGAGGCCGGCAAGACCGGGAAACGGATCGGCGTGCAGAGACATGGTTTGACAGGCTTTCAACAGGCAACAGGGTCAGCGCAGCCGCCTGAGCGGCCCGGGCAGCCGACGCAGTTGAACCACCGCGACGCCTGAGACGATGAGGGCGCCGCCGATCATTTCCAGCAGGCCCAGGGTTTCGCCCATCATCACCACGCCGCCCAGCACGCCGAACACCGGCACCAGCAACATATAGATCGTCACCTGCCCCACCGAATAGCGGCCGAGCAGGAAATACCAGGCGCCATAAGCGACCAGCGAGGCGCCGCCCAGAATATAGGCCAGGGCCGCGATCGTCTGCCAGTTCAGGGCCGACAGAGCATCGCCCTGCCCGCTTTCGAAGATGAACGACAGCACCAGCAAGGGCAGCACGCAGAACGGCCCCAGCCACGCGTTCAGCATCTGCGGCGGCACGGCACCCAACTGGCCCAACTGCTTGATCTGGATGTTGGAATAGGCCCAGAACCCGCCAGCCAATAGCCCCACGCCCAGCCCGTCGAGCTGGGTGAGCACCTTGGGGTCGCCCGCGACCAGGGCCACACCGATCATGCCCAGCACCAGGCCGGCGATCTGGCGCGGCCCCATCCGCTCTCCCAGCACCAGCATGGCGCAGAGTGCCGCGAACGGCACCTCGATCTGGATCGCCACCGACAGGGTGGAGGCATCGACGCCCAGCGACAGCGCCACGAACATCAGCCCGAAATGCCCCACGCCCAGCGTCATGCCGATCGCCGCCAGCTTGGGGATCTGGCTGCGCCGGGGCATGGGCAGGAACGGCGCCAGCAGCAGGAACAACACGCCGAAGCGCAGCGCCACCAGGAACAGCGGCGGGATGGCGGCCGTGGCCACCTTCACCGCCACGAAATTGCAGCCCCAGATCGCCACCACCAGCAGGGCGAGCAGAATATGGGCCGGTGTCATCGGGGTGAGGACCGGCGCCGATGCGGATGCCGTCTTCATCACCGCCCCTTGGCCGCGGCGATGGCCTCGCGCTTCTCTTCCAGCTCCAGCCAGCGTTCCTCGGCGGCATCCAGTTCGGCGCGCGCCGCCGATGCCCGATCGGCCGCCGCCTGCGCCGCCGCCGGATCGCGGGTATACAACGCCGGATCGCCCATTTTCGCCGCCAGCGCCGCCAGTTCCTTTTCCAGCACGGCCATGCGCTTGGGCAACTCGTCGAGCTCACGCGCTTCCTTGAAGCTCAGCTTCTGCGCCGCCGCCTGCGGCCTGCCACCGGCCGCGCCACTCGCGGCCCCGCCGCTCGCCGCGCCACCGCCGCGCTTTGCCGCCGCCGCCTCGCGCCCGGCCTCGCGGGCGGCCTCTCGCGCGGCTTCGGCCGCGCGCTTGCGCTGGGCATCGGCATCGCTCCAGCCGCCGGCATATTCGGTGATCTGGCCATCACCATCGACCGCGATCACCGATGTCGCCAGCCGGTCCAGAAAGGCGCGGTCATGGCTGATCAGCAGCACGGTGCCGTCATACTCGTCCAGCACGTCTTCCAGCAGATCCAGCGTGTCGAGATCGAGGTCGTTGGTCGGCTCGTCCATCACCAGCAGATTGCACGGCTTCAGGAACAGCTTGGCCAGCAGCAGCCGGTTGCGCTCGCCACCAGACAGCGCCCGCACCTTCTGGCGCGCCTGGCCCTCGTCGAACAGGAAGTCGCGCAGATAGGCCACCACATGGCGCGGCTGGCCACGCACGGTCACCTGATCGCCGCCGCCATCGGCCAGCGTGTCCCATAGGGTCGCGTCCAGATCCAGCGCCGCGCGGTGCTGGTCGAAATAGGCGATCTCCAGATTGGTGCCGAGCTTGACCTCGCCGGCATCGGGTTCGATCTCGCCGATCAGCATCTTGACCAACGTGGTCTTGCCGGCGCCATTGCGGCCGATGATGCCGACCCGCGCGCCGCGCATGATCCGGGTGGAAAAGCCGTCGGCGACCGTGATCTCGCCCGATGGCGACTGGAAATGCTTCACCAGCCCTTCGGCCTCGATCACCAGCCGGCCGCTGGTCTCGGCGCTGGCGACGGCGATGCCGGCGCGGGCACGGGTGCGCTCGATATCCTGGCGCTCGGCGGCAAGCTGGGCGCGGAGTTCATGCACGCCGCGCGCCCGGCGCTCATTGCGCTTGCGCCGCGCGGTCAGGCCCTCGTTCAGCCACAGGGTCTCGCGCGCCAGCTTGTCGGCCATCTTGGCCAGCCGCTGATCTTCCTGGGCGCGCAGATCCTCAAGCTGAGCCTCGAAGGCGCTGTAGCCGATATCGTGGCGCACCAGCCGGCGGCGATACAGCCAGGCGATGCTGCCCGCCACCCGGTCGAGAAAGGCCCGGTCATGGCTGATCACCACCAGCCCGCCACGGAACCGGGCAAGCTCGGCTTCCAGCCATTCGATGGTCGGCAGGTCCATATGGTTGGTGGGCTCGTCCAGCAGCAGCAATTCGGGCTCCACCGCCAAAGCCCGCGCCAGCGCCGCCCGGCGCCGGTTGCCGCCCGACAGCTCGCTCATCATCCGCTCAGGGTCCAGGCTCAGCGGCACCGCCACCTGATCGACCCGGTAATGCCGGTCGCCCTGCCCCGCTTCCACCAGCCCCTCTTCTATATAGGCGCGGACAGTGGTGCCGGTATCGGTCTGCGGATCCTGCGCCATATAGGCGGCGCGCAGGCCCGGCCGGCGCGCGATCTCACCACCATCGGCCTCGGCCAGCCCGCCCATGATCCGCAGCAGGGTCGACTTGCCGGCACCGTTGCGCCCGACCAGCGCGATCCGGTCGCCCGCGCTGACGGCAAGCGTCGCTTCCTCGATCAGATCACCCCCACCGAAGGTGACACGGATACCGGCAAGCGAGATAAGCGGTGCGGACATTGCAATACGGACTTCCGGACGGAGGACAAGACAGACGACAGGCGGATAGCGGGCAAGGGGCGGCCGCAGGATGCGCCGGACCACCCCTCGCGCGCAAGACCCGCCTGCGCATGGCTCCCCCGAGCCGTCATGTGTCACCGATAACGGAAGCCCGCGCTGCTCCGGCTGGCCCAGACCACTTTGCCGCCCGGCTCGATCAGGCACAGATCGCCATCATCCTGAAGCATCAGCGTGCCGGGCCTTCGCGCTGCCGCTCGACCATATCGCCCGCTCGCCGGTGGGCTTGTCGCATTCATAGACCGTGGCGTCGCCATTCTCCTCAAACACGACATCGTAATCGCCGCCGGGCGAGGACAGGCAGGTGCCCGGGGTGAGCGCCTGCCCGGCCACCAGCCGGTCGGACATGGCGAGGCGATACCGTCCAGCCCGATGATCAGGCACGAACAGTTCGGCGCCATATCTCCGACGCGTGATCATATTCCGGCCAATGATCCAGGAATAACCGGTGTCGGTGAAGAACATCGCCCGGCGGGCAAAGGACGCGCTGACAGCGAAGACCGACATCGTCGACCCGCCGGTGACATTCGCCCAGCCAGTTGGACCGAGATACGACGGCGGGTTCCACACAGCCATTTCATCGGCGGCGACACATCGTGCGCAAACAATATCAGGACGTTGAAAGATCGACGTGGCCTCGCGCGGGTGCCGCCCGATCCACCCGTGCGGCTTCATCCCGCACACACGTCACCGCGCCCCGCGCAGCCTCAACACCCGGTCATAGGCCTCGTTGATGCCGGCGATCTTGCGGGTGGCGATCTGGATCATCTCCTCAGGCAGCCCGTCGGCCACCAGCCGGTCGGGGTGGTGTTCGCGCGCCAGCCGGCGATAGGCGGTCTTCACCTCGTCGAGCGGCGCATCGGGGGCGACGCCCAGCACCGCATAGGGGCTGGCGGCGGCGCCGATATCGATGCCGCGTACCGCAAGCAGGCGGTCGAGCACCGCAGGCTCAAGGCCGAAGATCTGCGCCACCTGGCCCAGAAACCGCCGCTCGGCCTCACCGACCGCGCCGTCGGCGCTGGCAATTTCCAGCAGGGCATTCAACAGCTCTTCCAGCACGGCGGGACGGCCCTGGAACAGCGCCGCGATCTGGCGGGCATAGGGTTCGAAGCCGCGGGCATCCTTCTTGGCTTCATCGAAGATCTGCGCCACCCGGCCGACATCGCTTTCCGGCACCGTGAACACCCGGCGGAAGGCCGCGATCTCGTCGCGCGTCACCTGACCATCGGCCTTGGCCATCTTGGCGCCCAGCACGATCACCGCGATCGCGAAGGCCTGCTCGCGCTGCACCCGGTCCACCGGCATCGCGGTGGCATCGCCGCTTTCATTGAAGCGGTCGACCGCATGGCCCATCACCGCGCCGATCAGCGCGCCCAGCGGCCCGCCCATCGCAAAGCCCGCGGCGCCGCCAACCACCTTGCCCCAGAAACTCATCAATCGGCCCCCCGCGGCCGGATCACACCGCAACCGGCGCCGGGCGCACCGCCCCTCGATGCTCCGTCGCGCCATGGTCCGGGCAGGCGATATATCCCGCGCCGCACCATCGCCGCCGAGCAAACACCAAACCGGGATCGCGCGCAAGCAGCCGCGATCATCCGCATCAACGACTGAAAATATTCAGACACTTTGTCGACATTTTATTGACAGATTATCTATGATCAGCGACCGTCTCAGCAGATGGATCGCCGCCGGGAGGGCGGTGTCCCTCGGGCCGCAGTCGACCACGGGCAGGCCGGAATCGACCAGGGCCAAGACCGGCCATACATATCCAGGCAGGTAGACACCCGCGATCGTGGCGTGGTTGTGCTGGCCAGATGCCGGCCGGTCGGGGAGTATCGACAAGGGGGGCACCGGTCTGGTGCCCGTGATCATGGCGGATGCGGCCGAGGGGGCCGGCTTTCGCGGCGCATGCGGATGAACGGCCGGATATGAAATGGCCGGTCCGCATCAGGGGAGACGAGTTCAGATGTTCAAGACGTGGATTGGGGCGGCACTGGTCGCCGGCATGGTCGGTTTCGGCGGTGCGGCCGCACAGGCGGCGGAAGCCTGGGACATGCCGATGGCCTATCCCGACGGCAATTTCCACACCAAGCTCGGCCGCGAATTCGCCGAGATGGTCAAGACCGACACCAATGGCGAGGTGGTGATCACCGTTCATGGCGGCGGCTCGCTGTTCAAGGGCGACGAGATCAAGCGCGCCGTACAGCGCGGCACCGCGCCGATCGGCGAGCGGCTGATCTCGGCCCTGTCGAATGAGGATCCGCTGTTCGCGCTGGATGCGATCCCGTTCCTGGCGACCAATTATGCCGATGCCCGCAAGCTGTATGCGGCATCGAAGCCGGCGCTGGAAGCCCGGCTTGAGAAAGAGAACCTGCACCTGCTCTATGCCATCGCCTGGCCGCCGCAGGGCATCTATGCCAACAAGACCATCGACAGTGCCGCCGACATGCGCGGCCTGAAGTTCCGCACCTATAACGCCACCATGGCGCGTCTGGCCGAGCTGCTTCAGATGGTGCCGACCCAGATCGAGGCGGCGGAGCTGTCGCAGGCGCTGGCCACCGGCACGGTCGAGGCGATGATCACCTCCGGCGCCACCGGCGTCGACAGCCAGGTATGGGAGCAGGTGAAGAATTTTTACGACGTCCAGGCCTGGCTGCCCAAGAACATGGTGTTCGTGAACAAGCGCGCCTGGGACGGCCTGGATGCCAAGACGCAGGAGGCGATCACCAAGGCCGCCGCCGCGATCGAGGACAAGGGCTGGGCGATGAGTGAGGAGCTGGCTTCCGGCTACCTGAAGACCCTGGCCGAGAACGGCATGACCGTGGCCAAGCCGTCGGCGGCGCTTGCCAGCGACATGACCGCGATCGGCGACAAGATGACCGCCGAATGGGAAGCCGGCGCCGGCGACACCGGCAAGGCGATCATCGCCGACTATCGGGCGAAGTAAGCACCGCACACAGGCCGGACCGGGATGGCGGGCCACCCGCCCCGCCATCCCGGCCGCCATCGCCCGGACGACCGTTTCCCCCCGCCGGTCGGTTCCGCCCGTTCAGACCAGACCGACGACGGAGGAGGCCAGATGGCCATCTCGCGCCTGCTCGATCGCGTCTATGATGCCGCCGGTGTTCTGGCCGGCATCGCCATGATCGCCATCGTCCTGATCATTCTGGCGCAGGTCGGCGCCCGCCTGCTTGCCTACCCCTTGCGCGGTGGTGCCCAGTTCGCGGGCTATGCCATGGCGGCGGCCAGTTTCCTGGCCCTGCCCCATGCCTTCCGGCGCCATGCCCATATCCGGATCACCATCCTGCTTCAGGCCCTGCCGCCGCGTCCGCGGCTGGTGCTGGATCTGGCCGGCCTCGCCGTCGGCACCGTGATCGCCGCCTGGTTCGCCTGGTGGGCCTATGACCTCGCCTATATCTCGTGGGAGATCGGCGAGGTGTCGCAGGGCGACGTCGCGGTGGCGATGTGGATCCCGCAGATCGCCATGGTGGTCGGCACCGCGCTGTTCGCGGTTGCCCTGTGTCACACCCTGATCGAAACCGCGCTGACCGGCCATGGCTTCGCCCCCGAGGGCGATGGCGTGCTGGATGCGGCAGCCGATCGCTGAACCGGGACTGAACGTATCATGGATCAGACCTATCAGTTGATCGTGCTGGGCGTGGGGCTGCTGGCCCTGCTGGGCGGCGGCATCTGGGTGGGGTTGTCGCTGATGGGTGTTGCCTATATCGCGATGGCGCTGTTCAGCCCGCGCCCGATCGGCGAAGCCATGGCGATGACCATCTGGACGGCATCCTCCGGCTGGACGCTGACAGCACTGCCGCTGTTCGTGTGGATGGGCGAGATCCTGTTCCGCACGAAGCTGTCGGAGAACCTGTTCAAGGGGCTCAGCCCCTGGATGCGGCCCCTGCCCGGACGGCTGCTGCATGTCAATATCCTGGGCTGCGCGCTGTTCGCCGCGATTTCAGGCTCATCCGCCGCCACCACCGCGACCGTCGGCCGCATGGCGCTGCCAGAGATGAAGCGCCGCGGCTATCCTGAAAATATGATGATCGGCACGCTGGCCGGCGGCGGCACGCTGGGCCTGCTGATCCCGCCCTCGATCATCCTGATCGTCTATGGGGTCGCGGCCAATGTCTCGATCGCCAAGCTGTTCATGGCCGGCATCCTGCCGGGCATCGTGCTCGCCTCGATGTTCATGGGCTATATCGTCGTCTGGTCGCTGCTCAACCCGGGCAAGATCCCGGCCGATGACGAGCGGCCGAGTTGGGGCCAGAAATTCCGGGCGCTCGGGGAATTGCTGCCGGTGGTGGGGCTGATCGCCTTCGTGCTGGGATCGATCTATACCGGCATCGCCACCGCCACCGAGGCGGCCGCCTTCGGCGTGATCGGCGCCTTCGGGGTGGCGGCGCTCAGCCGCGACCTGACCTGGGCGAATTTCTCCGCCAGCCTGATGGGTGCCGTGCGTACCTCATGCATGATCGCGCTGATCCTGGCCGGCTCGGCCTTCCTGACCCTGGCCATGGGTTTCACCGGCATCCCGCGCGCGCTGGCCGACATGATCGCCACGATGAACCTGTCGCCCCTGGCCCTGATCGCGGCGCTGGCGGTGTTCTATATCATCCTTGGCTGCTTCCTCGACGGCATCTCGGCCGTGGTGCTGACCATGGCGGTGGTGCTGCCGATGGTGATGGAAGCCGGCATCGACCTGATCTGGTTCGGCGTCTTCGTGGTGATCGTGGTCGAGACGGCGCAGATCACCCCGCCGGTCGGCTTCAACCTGTTCGTTCTGCAAGGCATGACCGGCCGCAGCATCACCTATGTCGCCCGGGTGGCGATGCCGATGTTCGCGGTGATGGTGGTGATGCTGCTGCTGATCACCGCCTTTCCCGAGATCGTGACCCTGCTGCCCGGCGGCATGGTGCGCAGCCCCGGCTGACCCGGGCCGTACCCGCCCCGCCCCGCCATGCCTGCCTCATGTAATCCCGCCACCGCTCCATCGGATCGAGACCCTGCGATGACCGCTTCCGCCTCCCCCACCAATGCCGCCGCCCCGCTCACCGGCGACACCTGGCAGTTCTGGATCGATCGCGGCGGCACCTTCACCGACGTGGTTGCCCGCGCGCCCGATGGTGCGGTCCGGACGATGAAGCTGCTGTCGGAAAACCCTGAGCGCTATGACGACGCGGCGCTGGCGGCGATCCGGGCCTTCCTTGAGATCGAACCGGGCAAGGCCATCCCGGCCGAACGGATCGCGGCGGTGAAGATGGGCACCACCGTCGCCACCAATGCGCTGCTGGAGCGCAAGGGCGAGCACACGGCGCTGATCATCACCCGTGGCTTCCGCGATGCGCTGCGCATCGGCTATCAGAACCGGCCCGATATCTTCGCCCGCGAGATCATCCGCCCCGAACTGCTGTATCGCGAGGTGGTCGAGGTCGAGGAACGCGTGGCGGCCGATGGCCGGGTGATCACGGCGCTGGACGAGGCCGCCGCCACCCGCGACCTTCAGGCCCTCTACGACAACGGCGTGCGGGCCATCGCCATCGTGCTGATGCATGGCTATCGCTGGCATGACCACGAGATTGCCCTGAAGCGGATCGCGACCGATATCGGCTTCAGCCAGATTTCGGTCAGCCACGAGGCAAGCCCGCTGATGAAGCTGGTCGGGCGCGGCGACACCACCGTGGTCGATGCCTATCTGACCCCGATCCTGCGGCGCTATGTCGACAAGGTCGCCGGCGCCCTGGGCGGCGCGCCCCTGATGTTCATGCGCTCCAATGGCGGGCTGACCGATGCCGAGCTGTTCCAGGGCAAGGACAGCATCCTGTCGGGGCCGGCGGGCGGCGTGGTCGGCGCCGTGCGCACCGCCGCCATGGCCGGCTTCGACAAGCTGATCGGCTTCGACATGGGCGGCACCTCGACCGATGTGATGCATTTCGCCGGCGAGTATGAACGCGCCTTCGACACCATGGTGGCGGGTGTGCGGATGCGGGCGCCGATGATGCGCATCCACACGGTCGCGGCCGGTGGCGGCTCGATCCTGGGTTTCGACGGCGCCCGCTTCCGCGTGGGGCCCGACAGCGCCGGCGCCAATCCCGGCCCCGCCTGCTATCGCCGTGGCGGGCCGCTGGCGGTGACCGACTGCAATGTCATGGTCGGCAAGGTCCGCCCTGAATACTTCCCGAAGATCTTCGGCGCCGATGGCGATCAGCCCCTGGATGCCGAGGCGGTGGCCACCGCCTTCACCGACATGGCCGACCGGATCGCCGCCGCGACCGGTGACCGCCGGCCGCCCGAGGCCATCGCCGACGGCTTCCTGAAGATCGCGGTCGACAACATGGCCAATGCGATCAAGCAGATCTCGGTGCAACGCGGCTATGACGTCTCGTCCTATGTTCTGGCCTGTTTCGGCGGTGCCGGCGGCCAGCATGCCTGCCTGGTGGCCGACGCGCTGGGCATGACCCGGGTGTTCGTGCATCCGCTGGCCGGCGTGCTGTCGGCCTATGGCATGGGCCTGGCTGATATCCGGGCGATGCGTGAGCGCGCGGTGGAACGCGTGCTCGACGCCGATGCCATCCCCGATCTGGACATGCTGACCGGGGCCATGGCCATCGAGGCCGCCGATGAGCTGCGCGGCCAGTCGATCCCCGATGCGCGGATCAGCGTCGCCTGCCGGCTGCATGTGAAATATCGCGGCAGCGACAGCACCATCTCGGTCGATCACGGCACGCTCGACCAGATCGTCTCAGGCTTCGAGGACGCCCATCGCCAGCGCTTCGGCTTCGTGATGACCGGCAAGCCGCTGGTGGTCGAGGCGGTCGAGGTGGAGGCGATCGGCGCCACCGATCAGCCGGAAGACGCGGTTCTGCCGGCCGCCCCCACGGATCATGTTCTGGCATCGATCGCGGAAACCCGATTCTATTCCGATGGCGACTGGCACGATGCCCCGGTCTATGACCGCGACGCCATGGCGGTGGCCGATCGTGTCCAGGGGCCGGCGATCATCATCGAGGCGACCGGTACCACCGTGGTGGAACAGGGCTGGGCGGCGGAATTGAACGATCGCGGCCATCTGATCCTGACCCGCGTGGTGGCGCGACCGAAGCGCGTCGCCATCGGTACCGATGCCGATCCGGTGATGCTGGAGATCTTCAACAACCTGTTCATGTCGATCGCCGAACAGATGGGGGCGACGCTTGAGAACACCGCCCATTCGGTCAACATCAAGGAACGGCTCGATTTTTCCTGCGCGATCTTTGAGAGCGACGGCGCCCTGGTCGCCAACGCCCCGCATATGCCGGTGCATCTGGGATCGATGGGCGAAAGTGTCCGGGCGGTGATCCGCAAACAGGGCACGGCCATGAAGCCGGGCGATGTTTTCGTGCTGAACGCGCCCTATAATGGTGGCACCCATCTGCCCGACATCACCGTGATCACCCCGGTTTTCGCCGAGGATGCGGTGGCGGGTGACCAGCCGCTGTTCTTCGTGGCCTCACGCGGGCACCATGCCGATATCGGCGGCAAGACGCCCGGATCGATGCCTGCCGACAGCCGTCATATCGATGAAGAGGGCGTGCTGATCGACGGCGTGCAACTGGTCGCCGAAGGTCGGCTGCTTGAGGCGGAGATGCGCGCCCTGCTGGTCTCGGGCACCTGGCCGTCGCGCAACCCCGACCAGAACATGGCCGATCTGAAGGCGCAGATCGCGGCCTGCGAAAAGGGCGTCACCGAAATCCGGCGCATGGTCCGCCAGTTCGGGCTGGATGTCGTGAAGGCCTATACCATCCATGTCCGCAACAACGCCGAAGAGGCCGTGCGCCGCGCGATCGCCCGGCTGGAGGGCGGCCGCTTCAGCTATGAGATGGACGACGGCGCGGTGGTGACCGTGACCATCACCATCGATCGGGACGCGCGGGAGGCGGTGGTCGATTTCGAGGGCACATCGCCGCAGCGCGACAATAACTTCAACGCGCCGTCAGCAGTCTGCCGGGCGGCGGTGCTCTACAGCTTCCGCACCCTGGTCGACGACAAGATCCCGATGAATGACGGCTGCCTTGAGCCGATCAGCATCCGGATCCCGGCCGGATCGATGCTGAACCCGCATTATCCGGCAGCGGTGGTCGCCGGCAATGTCGAAACCTCGCAGGTCGTGACCGATGCGATCTATGGCGCGCTGGGTGTGCAGGCCGGTGCCCAGGGCACCATGAACAACCTCACCTTCGGCAATGCCCGCCATCAATACTATGAAACCATCTGCGGCGGATCGGGCGCCGGCCCGGATTTCGACGGCACTGATGCGGTCCACACCCATATGACCAATTCGCGCCTGACCGATCCGGAGGTGCTGGAATGGCGTTTCCCGGTGGTGCTGGAGGCGTTCGAGGTCCGCGAGGGCTCAGGGGGGGCCGGCCGTCACCATGGCGGCAATGGCGCGCGCCGGCGGCTGCGTTTCGACGAGGCGATGACCGTGTCGCTGCTGTCCAACCGTCGCCGGGTGCCGCCCTTCGGGCTCGATGGCGGCGAAGACGGCGCTGTCGGCCGCAACTGGGTGGAACGCACCGACGGCACCCGTGAGGAATTCGGCGCCTGCGCCACGGTCGATGTGCGGCCCGGCGACGTGTTCGTGATAGAAACCCCGGGCGGCGGCGGCTATGGCGCCGCGTCAGACGACAGGTAGACGCCCCATGACACGACCCAACACCGGCAGTAAGGTGGCGCCTTCGGGCGCCGCCGCGGCCATGTCAGACAGCCCGACGACGCGGGAGGACCGGGTCTCCCCCACGCTTCCCGGCGGCGGGCGCGGCATCGTCAATTCGGCCCACCTGGTCTCGACCAAAAGCCCGGAACTGTCGGAGTTCGAGTTCGGCCTCATCATCGCCGCCCACGGCTTCCAGCGCTGGATGACCCGTTGCATGGCGGCGGCGGGCATCGGCGATCTGGGCCAGTTGGACGTGCTGGTGCTGCACACGGTCAACCACCGGGCGCGGCTCAAGAAGCTGGCGGATATCTGCTTCGTGCTGAACATAGAAGACAGCCACACCGTCGGCTACAGCCTGAAGAAGCTGCAGAAGGCCGGCTTGGTTTCGACCGCACGCAAGGGCAAGGAAGCGCTATACGCCACCACCCCCGCGGGCGAGACCGCCTGCCTTGCCTATCGCGACGTCCGCGAGCGCTGCCTGATCGACTCGCTGCACTCGCTGGGCCTGTCGAACCAGGAAATCGGCGACCTTGCGCAGCGGCTGAGGGCGCTGTCGGGACTATATGATCAGGCGGCCAGGGCCGCGACCTCGCTCTGACCACGGTCAATGTTGCGCGGGTCGGCATGCGCGCAACATCGGATGATGCGTCCGGGCATCATTGTTGCGCAGATTGCGGCCATACTTGCGCGGATGACCTGAAGCACACGGTACCGCCTGTTGCGGCGACGCCACTACAGGTATCTATTTCTACTAAATGAGTTGTAAATCGACAGCCATTCTTCTTTTTGTTGATGGAAGGCCCACGAATCCGCTACCTGTCCGATACGCAATTGAAGCGCTGGCCCGACCTGTCATCACGCAATCGGGAGGGAGATGCATGCATCCAGACGCAATCATGTCCGCTCCCGATCAGGAAGAGGCGCTATCGCGTGCCTATGTGGCGGCTGTTGCTGCCGGCGCGGGCTACACCACCGCGACCATGGACCTGGACCGCGACGGTGTGGACATACAGATCCGTGCCGGGGGCAGCATGCGACCATCGCTCGACATCCAGTTGAAGGCGACCATAAATCTCGGCGCGGCACATGAGGGGATCTTCCGCTTTCCGCTCAAACGTCGGAACTATGACCTCCTGCGTGACGTGGCTATGGTACCGCGTATTCTGGTTCTGCTCGATCTGCCGCGCGACAAGGCGGAATGGCTGACGGTCGCCCCTGAACAGCTTATGATCAGACGCTGTGCCTATTGGGCCAATTTTGCCCGTAGCCCTGCAACTGACAATCAAGATACCATTTCTGTGTCTGTGAAACAGTCGGATCGATTCGACGTCAGCGGCCTTGTGGCACTGATGAACAGCGCCAGGGCAGGAGGCCTGACATGAAGGCTAAAATCCTGGATGTCGAGGCGTTGCGGGCCATTTCACCGATGGCGCTGAGCGCGTTCGCCCGAAGCGAAGGTTGGTCGCGCACTGAATCTTACGGTGCGCATGCAGATGTCTATGCTGGGCCCGATCACCCTGAAGTCATTCTGCCGCGCACAGACCAGCTTGCCGACTATGCCGCGGTCATGTCGCGCCTGATCGGCGTGTTCGCAGCGCATACCGGCCGCGATGAACTCGCAATCTATCGTGACCTTGTCGGCGCCGATCGCGATGTCGTCCGCGTGCGCGCTGTCGGAACGTCCGATGATGGCTCCATTCCCCTGGATGCCGGTGTCCGAATCATCGAAAAGGCTCGGGACATGCTTCTCGCAGCCGCCTGCGCCGTCAATGCGCCTCAATCGATCTACCGCGCCGGAGCGAACAGACAGGCGCTTGAGTATATGAGCCGGGTCAAACTGGGGCAGACTGAACACGGCAGCTTCGTCGTTACCATGCTGGCGCCCGTACCGCCATCTCTGCCGCCTGCGCAAGCACCGCTGTCTGCCGATTGGCTCACTCTGGAAGATGAACCGGTGGAGCGGCAAGTAACCCGCCGGCTGATGACCGCGCTTCGGGCATCTAGGACAGCTGCCGAACTGGCCTTGTCCGGCGATAGCCGGGCCTTTGAAGATGCGGTGAGTGCTGGCGTCAGCGCCAATCTCTGCGAAGCGGTCGCCGGCCTGATCGAACAGTCACAACGCCTGGATATCAGTCTGACCTGGGCACGGACCCGACCGATTGCCGAAAGACAGTGTCAGGTCACGTTCTCCAGGAATGATGCCGATATTCTGAAAGAGGCCGCACGCACCTTCCATATGCGCGCGCCTCGCCCGGACGTGAAACTTTATGGCACGGTTCACAGCTTGAAGCGCGATCAGGATGATATTGATGGCGTGGTGACACTGAAGGCCATCATCGACGACAAAACCCGATCGGTCAGCGCGGTGTTGGATCCCGTAAACTATAGCGTGGCCGTGCAGGCGCATGACGCGCAAACGCAAGTCATCGTAACGGGCGATCTGCAACGAAATGGCGCGCGCTGGCACCTCACCAATGCATCGGTGATCCCATTGCCCACCGACGCCGATACAGACTGATCCAGACTACGCCTCCCGGCGGCCTGCACCACAAGGCTTGCGTCGGGTTACCACGGCTGCATCCCTGTCGGGGGCTTGTCGATACGTCGGAATCAGACCGCCGCCATGGCCGGCGTCTGTATCAGCGTCTTCAAGGGCACCGTCGGATCGGCCAATGCCTGCGGATCGGCCGGCGCCGAGGCCGGGTCGGCCTGCGCCTGAACCAGCAGCCGGCCCTGCGCCAGATCCTGCGGGGCATTGATGCCGTCGATGGCGATCACCCGGCCCTGGCGCAGATAGATCACGCTGAAGCTGCCGGCCGCCGGATCGCCACGCATCAGTTCAACATCATGGCCCGCCTGCAACCCGACGGTCTGCAAACGCATGTCATACTGGGTGGACCAGAACCGGGGCACGGCATCATAGACCGCCGTGCCGCCCAGCATGGCCGCCGCCACCACGCGGGCCTGATCGACGGCGTTCTGCACGCATTCCAGCCGGATCCGCCGGCCGCCGGCATAGCGGTTGACATGGGCGGCACAATCACCGGCGGCCCAGATATCGGGCAGCGCGGTCCGGCCCTGGCCATCGACCGCTATGCCACCGGCCGCATCCGGTTCAACCGGCAGCGGCGCCACCACCGGCTCAAGGCCGATGCCCGCGATCACCAGATCGGCGGGCAGATGTTCGCCATCCGCCAGCACGACCGCCGAGACCCGGCGGGCGGCATCGGCGGCCAGCGACCGCACCACGCCGCCCAGCCGGATATCGACCCCCTGATCGCGATGGACGGCGCCGACATGACGCGCGACCAGCCGGCCGGTCACCCGCGCCAGCACCCGGTCCTGCGCCTCGACCACCGTCACCCTGTGCCCGGCCTGGCTCAGCACCGCGGCGGCTTCAAGGCCGATGAAGCCCGCACCGATCACCACCACCCGCCGGCCGGCCGAGGGTGATCCATCGCCCAGATCGGCGCGCAAGGCATCGACATCGTGGCGATGACGGATGGTGTGCAGCCCGGCAAGGCCGGCACCCGGGCAGGTCAGTCGCCGCGCCGTGCCGCCTGCCGCCCAGAGCGTCCGGCCATAGCCGATCGCCTCGCCCGTCCCGGTCAACAGCCGGTGAGCTGCCGCATCGACCTGGACGATGCGGGTGCCCGGCACCAGGGTGATGTCGCGCGCGGCCCAGAAATCCGCGGGGCGCATGTGGATGTCGCAGGCCTCGACCACACCCGCCAGGTAATCCTTCGACAGCGACGGCCGGTCATAGGGTGGCTCGTCCTCGGCACCGATCAGGCCGATGCTGCCGGCGAAGCCGCCTTGGCGCAGACTGGCGGCGGCCTGGGCGCCGGCATGGCCGGTGCCGATGATGGCGATGTCGAAATGCCGGATCACGGGCAGTCTCCCTGGGGCTGAATTCTGCGGGATGGGTGGCCGGATGGGGCGGGGGCATCCCATCCGGCCGGGTTCCGCCGGTCAGCGGTCGCGGGGCTCGAAATCCTCCCGGCCCGCGCCGCAATCGGGGCAGGACCAGTCGTCGTCGAGCGCATCGAGCGCGGTTCCAGGCGGAATGCCGTGGGCGGGTGATCCCGCCGCCTCGTCATAGACATAGCTGCACAGCAGGCATTGCCATGCCTTGCCCTGCGGGTGACCTTGGGCCACCAGCGCAGTGGTTTCGAGCGCATGCATCGGCATCGGAGACGTCCTCACTTGGCGGATGGCCGGATCAGGCGGCGATGCCATGGGCAGCGAAGCTGTCGCGGCCGGCGGCGGTATCGAGGATGCCGACATCGCGCGACAGGCCAAGAATGCGGCTATAGTCCAGCCGGCTGCGCGCGGCCAGATTCAGCGGCCGACAGTCGGCGATGATGCCGGCGGCACCCGGCACGCCCAGCTGGTCCAGAACCGAGGCCCAGATATCCAGCTCCAGATCGGCGAACCAGCCGATCGGCTTGGGCAGCATGTCGGCGAAGAACGCCTGCTCACGCGGCGACAGCGCCGGGTAGAAGGTCTCGGTCAACAGGGTGAAGATCTTGGAATGCGCCAGTTCGTCGTGGCGGTGGGCGGCGACGGTGGCGGTGTTCATCGGCTGGATATGCGGGCAGTCCGACAACTGATGCAGATAGTCGCTGACGAAGATCTCCGACACCACGGATGTCGCCAGGTGCACCAGGGTCTTCTGCCAGTCTTCGGCATAAGCCGCCTTCTCGCGGTTCATGAACCGGACCAGATTGAAGGTCGGGATCCGCAGATCATCGAGCCCGCGATGGGTGCGGGTCAGACGGTTGGCATTGGCGACCAGCAGCAGGTGATAGGCCTCGTCCACCAGGGTTTCGCAGACGATGTGGCGGATGGTCTCGGGCTGAAGACCGGGGATGCGGCCATCGAGCGCGTCATAGCAGGATGGCGAGACGATGGCGCTTTCGATAGCGACCGTCTTCTCGTTATAGATGATCCAGCCCGCCGACAGGATGCGGGTCCGGGTGGCTGAGTCGAGCGCGCGATAGCCGGGATGGGTGTGGAAAGGCAGCCGCTCTTCCAGGAAATCGTCACGCGCGGCATCGAAGCAAAGCTCGATCGGTTCGCGGCGCACTTTGGCGCGCCGGATCCAGCCGTCACCGATGCGTTGCAGCAGATTTCGGGTTTCGGACTGGTCGCATGCGGCCTCATGGCCGCCGGCACCGATGGCGGGGGCGCTCATCGTGGTCATGGCAGGGCTCTCCGAAAGCGGATGCAGATGGGGGGATTGCCGGAGAAGGCAGGTCTGTGGTCCGCCGCTCCGCGGCTCTGCCGGAGGGTGAAGGTGCCTCCTGCGGAAAACGCTATTTTGGCCTAGGTCATTTTATTAACGGCGTGGGTCATAAATTACCCAAACGACCGCCGCCTACCCAGCCAGAACGCAACCAAAAGTTATGGTGATTTACGAATGCTTAGCGTCTGATCCGTCGCGGTTTTGTGTCACATCAAACAGATAGGTCAGCACCCTTTCCCTATCCTGCCTTCCATATGCAAACCGCCCGACCGGTGGACGGTCGGGCGGCAGTCATTGATCTATCTGGCGGGGTGTTGCCCCAAGGCGTCAGGCGACCGGAAACCGCCGGCACAGTCCGTCCACCTCCGCCCGTACCCGGGCCGCGGTGGCGATGTCGAGACCGCCATGGTCACGCAGGCTGGCCAGCACCTGAAGGATCAGCGTGCCGATCGCCCGGAATTCGGCCGGACCGAAGCCACGACTGGTGCCGGCGGGGCTGCCCAGCCGGATGCCGGAGGTGACCGTGGGCTTGGCGGTATCGAAGGGCACGGCATTCTTGTTCGCGGTCAGGCCCACACTGTCCATGGCCTCAACCGCAGCCTTGCCGGTGACCCCGAAGGGCCGCAGATCCGCCAGCACCAGATGGCAGTCGGTCCCGCCGGTGACCAGCCGCAACCCGCCCGCGCTCAGACAGGCGGCCAGCGTCCGGGCATTGTCGACCACGGCATTGATGTACTGCCGGAAATCCGGCTGAAGCGCCTCGTGGAACGCCACCGCCTTGGCCGCGATCACATGCATCAGCGGCCCGCCCTGCACCCCCGGAAACACCGCCTTGTCGATCCGCCGCGCCAGATCGCCGTCATTGGTCAGGATGATGCCGCCGCGCGGCCCGCGCAGGGTCTTGTGGGTGGTGGAGGTCACCACATAGGCATGGGGCACCGGGTCGGGATACAGGCCGCAGGCGATCAGTCCGGCATAATGGGCGATATCGGCCATCAGCCAGGCGCCCACGCGATCGGCGATCGCCCGGGCACGGGCAAAGTCGATCCAGCGCGGATAGGCCGAACCACCGACGAAGATCAGCCGGGGACGCGCGCGCAGGGCCTCGGCTTCCATGGCGTCGTAATCGATCAGCTCGTCGCTGCCGCGCACCTTGTAGCTGACGGCCTTGAACCAGCGACCCGACAGGCTGACCGGCGAGCCATGGGTCAGATGGCCGCCACAGGCCAGATCCAGCCCCATCACCGTATCGCCCGGCTCCAGCAGCGCGAACAGCACCGCCAGATTGGCATTCGCGCCCGAATGGGGCTGGACGTTGGCATGAGCGGCGCCGAACAGCCGGCAGGCGCGATCGATCGCCAGCCGCTCGGCCACGTCCACGGCCTCGCAGCCGCCGTAATAGCGCCGCCCGGGATAGCCTTCGGCATATTTGTTGGTCAGCACCGAGCCTTGCGCCGCCCGCACCGCCTGACTGACGATGTTCTCCGAGGCGATCAGTTCGATCTGGGTCTGTTGGCGCCGCTCTTCCGCGCGGATCGCGCGGGCAAGATCGGGGTCGGTCGCGGCCAGCACATCGTCGGGCGCCTGGGCCGCCAAGGCGGCGGGTGTGGTCAGCATCGCTGATTGCCTCGCTTGGGATAAAGGGGGAGCGGCACATGGCCGCGCCGGTCCGACGTCAGGCGTCCAGGCCGCGCAGCCAGGTTTGCAGGCAGGCGGCGGCACGCGATCCGAGCATCGGCCCGAGCTCGGCGTTTGCCGCCCGCAATGCCGGCACATCCACGCCCGCCGCCGCCAGTTCCACCGTGTGGCCGATCAGCCAGCGTTCGAAGCCCTCGCCACCCGCTTCCGGGTGAAACTGCGCCGCCAGAACATTCGGGCCGCGGCTGAAGGCCTGCACGGGGCAGAGCGGCGTCGATGCCAGCCCCACCGCACCATCGGGAAGGTCGAACCGATCACCATGCCAATGCAGCACCGGCTCGTCGCCGAACACCCCCAGGCACGACGCGGCACCGGCATCCGTCAGGGAGAGCGGCGCGAAACCGATTTCCTTGGCCGGGCCGGGATAAACCCTGGCCCCCATCGCCCGCGCCATCAGCTGCGCGCCCAGGCAGATGCCGAAGATCGGCCGACCGGCGGCAAGCCGCTGCTCGATCAGGGTCAGTTCATCGGCCAGGAACGGATATTTGTCGTCCTCATAGGCCCCGATCGGACCGCCCAGCACGATGATCAGCCCGGTGGTCAGCGGGTCGAGTGTCCACAGATCGTCCACGCCCGCATCGTAGTAGTGAACCTTGTAACCGGCCCGCTCCAGCACCGGTTCAAAGCAACCCAGATCCTCGAAGGCGAGGTGGCGAATGGCGACGGCGGTCTTCAGCATCGTTGCCTCCGATTAATGACCCATGCCAATCTATCTTTTGACACGTGCCGATATATCTACCCGCTTCCCCATCATCCGGCAAGGCCCGACGCAGAGAACATCGGCCAGCGCCGAGCACCGCTGCCGGGCCCGGGTTCAGCATCCGAGATCCGCTCCGCACACCGATGACAACCGCCAGGAACACAAGGCCCATCCACGCCGATCATGGCTGGGTGATTGCCGATCACAGGAGATGACGCCATAAATGTCCGGGAATGATGCAGCCATCTCCTTGCGGCCCCGGGGGCCGGCCCTTAGGCGGCTTCGGCCGGCAGAGGCCGGGCCGGGCCTGCCCCTCACGCCGGGAGTTCCGGACCTCATGCATTTCGTCACCGGCAGGTCGGCCGCCGATATCGCGGCGAGCGTCGAGCGCGCGATCCGCACCGGGCAGGTCAGCCCCGGCGAACAACTGCCATCGGTGCGCGAGGTCGCCGAGCGGCTGGGGGTCAACCGCAACACGGTGACCGCCGCCTATGCGCGGTTGCGCGATGCGGGCCTGGTCACCGGCAATGGCCGCCAGGGATCGCGCGTTGCCGGCACGCCCAGTGTCGAGATCTATCGCACCATCATCCCGGCCGATGTCCGCGACCTTGCCTCAGGCAATGTCGATGCCAGCCTGCTGCCCGATCTGCGGCCATGGCTGGCGGCGCTGGATCTGGCGCCGGGCGGCTATGAGATGGTCGAGGACGATCCCGATCTGGTGCGTTTCGCCACCCATGCCTTTCGCACCGACGGCCTGCCTGCCGGCCGGGTCGCCGTGGTCTCAGGCGCCATGGACGGGCTGGAACGCGGCTTGCGGGCCCATCTGCGCCAGGGCGATGCGATCGGGATCGAAGACCCCGGCTATGTCTCGGCCCTGCTGCTGGTGCGGTCGCTGGGGTTGAAACCGGTGCCGCTGCCACTCGACGATGACGGGGTGCAGGTCGAGGCGCTGGAAGCAGCGCTCGCCGCCGGCATTCGCGGTGTGGTTTTGACCCCCCGGGCCCAGAACCCGACCGGCAGTTGCATGAGCGCCGAGCGTGCCGCCGCCCTGGCGGCGGTGCTCGACCGGCATCCCGATGTCGTGCTGATCGAGGATGATCATGCAAGTGCCGTGTCGGGCGCGCCGCCGGTCACCGCCGCGCCGGCCCATCCCGGCAGCCGGCCCTGGGCGATCATCCGCTCGGTGTCGAAATTCCTCGGCCCCGATCTGAGACTGGCGGTGATGACCGGCGACGCCATGACCATCGCCCGGCTTCAGGACCAGCAGGCGCTGGGGCCGCGCTGGGTCAGCCACATCATTCAGCGGCTGGTGATGCAGGTCTGGTCCGCGCCTGAGACCACCGGGCTGATCGCGCGCGCGGCCACATCCTATGCGGCGCGGCGCGAACGCCTGCTGGCCTGCCTTGCCGCCGAGGGCATCACCGGCACCGCCCGCTCGGGCCTGCATGTCTGGGTACCGGTTCAGCGCGAGGCCGAGGTGGTCCAGGGCATGCTGGCCAGGGGCTGGGCGATCCAGGCCGGCGAGATTTTCAGGCTGCGCAGCGGGCCCGGCGTGCGGATCGGCATCGCCGGCCTTGCCGCCGGCGAAGAGGAGGCGGTCGCCCGCGCCCTCGCCGACAGCATGCGGCCGGGGCGGCTGCTGTATACCTGATCCTGCCCGGACCCGCCGTCACACCGGCGTCGTCAGGCGGCCCGGGGATCCTGAGCCACCGAATGCTCGGTGCCGACCATCGAGGTGACGGCGAAGCTGGTCGCCTCCGGCGCCGGCATCGGGTGGTGCCAGACACCGGCCGGAATGACGACGAAATTGCCCGCCTCGATCAGGATCTGCTCAGGCCCCGCATCATGCAGCAGGGTCAGATGGATCGCGCCCTTCAACACGAAGACCTGCTCGTCCTGGGGGTGGCGTTCCCACGGCACCTGGCCTGTATAGCGCAGCAGGCTGGCCACGCAGCCATTGGCGACCCCCAATGGCCGCATCGCCGTCATGAAATCGGCCTGGGTGGTGCCGGGGCCGACGGTCAGCAGCGGCAGGCCGCCGGCGATCTCGTCAATGCTGTGCACGTCCATCACACACGTCTCCATCCTCAGGAGGTCGGCGGCGGTTCGCCGCGCCAGAGCCGGTTCGTGCCGGCCATCCGCGGGAATTCCACCACGGATTGAACCTGTGAGTCGAGTAACGCTTATATTTTTCGCGTGAGCGGACGGAATACCCCCCGCCCCGGCCCGGATCACCGGAACGTGAGCGATGGTGTACAGAGCATGACTTGCGTGACCGGTGCTTCTGCCGCCATCTGCTGAGGGCGGGTCGTCGCATCATGAGACATCACCGCCGCCCGTCCCCCGCCCCTTCCTTCCCCATCCCCCGCCCCTTCCCCATCCCCCGCCCCTTCCCCATCCAAGGCCGATCCCGATGCGCTTTCCCTGGAACGATCCCCGCGGCCGGTTCTCTCCGGTCAAGGCCGTGGTGCTGGCCGGCCTGTTCCTGCCGGCGGTGTGGATTCTGTGGAGCATGGCCAATGGCAGCGGCGCCGCCCCCGGCCTGACAGATATCGGCGGTGTCGGGCCTGGACCGACGGGTATCGGCGGCGGACCGGCCCTGCCCGATCGCGGGCTTCTGGGTCCGGCCGCCGGTTCTGCCGGCGGCGGGCTGGGTGTGCCGGCGGTGAAGGAAGCGCTGCTTCTGGCCGGGCTGTGGGCGATCCGGCTGCTGGCGCTGTCATTGCTGATCACGCCATTGCGGGTGACCCTGGCCCGGCCGATGATCGGCCAGCTTCGGCGGATGATCGGCGTTGCGGCCGGGCTGTATGCGCTCGGCCATCTGGCACTCTACATCCTGTACATGAAGGGCGATATCGCGCGCGTCCTGTCCGAAATCTGGCTGCGCACCTATCTCACCATCGGGTTCGTGGCCGTTCTGATTCTGGCGGTGCTGCTGGCCACATCCACCGACGGCATGCTGCGCCGGCTGGGCGGGCGGGCGTGGAAGCGGCTGCACAAGCTGGTCTATGCCGCGGCCTTGCTGGGCGCACTGCACTATTTCATGCAGACCCGGCTGGAACCGTCGGAGGCCACCATCCTGGCCGGCGTGCTGGGCTGGGCCGCCCTGTGGCGGCTGGCCGATGCGCGCCGCCCGCAGATCCTTCGCAAGCCTGCCGGGCTTGTGATGCTGGCACTGGCGGCGGGCCTGCTGACAGTCGCGATCGAAGGCGCGTGGTTCGCCTTCGGCACCGGCATCGACCCGCTGAAGCTGGTGGTCGCGAACATCAATCCCGACGTGTTCCCCCGCCCGGCGGCCGTGGTGACGCTGGCGGCGCTGGCCATGGCCGGGCTGCACGAGTTGGCCCGTCGCACGGCACCGCGCCGCAAGCCCGCGCCCGGCCGCAGGCGGCAGCCGCGCCAGGATATCCCCCGCACCGCCACGTCAGGGCCGGGCGGCGAGTGATCAGGCCATGGCCCGGATGCGGTCGATCCGGTCCTCGATCGCCGGATGGGTTGAAAACAGCCCGGCCGGGCGGCGACGACGGCCGCTCTCGCCCGGGCCATCCAGCGGATTGACGATCCACAAGGCCTCAAGCGCCCGCGCCGATACCGGGGCGGCGCGTGAGGTTTCGGCCGCGGCCCTGTCGAGCTGGTCCAGAGCGCCGATCATCGCCTGCGGGTTGCGGGTCAGCTTCACGGCCGTGGCATCGGCCAGATATTCGCGCTGGCGCGACAGGGCGAATTTCATCATCTGCGCCGCCAGCGGCGCCAGAAACGCCACCAGCATCAGCACAAGGGCGATCACCACCAGCGCGGCATTGCCGCCGCCACCGCCCCGGTCACTGCCGCGCCCACGGCCGCTTCCCCCTGACAGCGCCCCGAAGCGCGCCATGCTGCGCGCGATCGAGGCCACGATCACGATCAGCCCCACCACCACCGACACCACCACCATATAGCGACTGTCGCCATTGGCCAGATGGCCCATTTCGTGGGCCACCACCGCCTGAAGCTGGTCGCGGCTCAGCCGCTCCATAAGCCCGCGGGTGACGGCGATGGTGCCGCGCTCAGGCCGCAGGCCGGCCGCGAAGGCGTTGGGCATATCGGTGTCGATCACCATCACCCGTGGCTTGGGCAGGCCCGCCGCCAGAGCCATTTCCTCGACCACGTTGTGCAGCCGGCGATGGGCGACCGGGTCGGCATCGCGGGCGCCTGCGATGCTCAGCGCCATGCGGTCGCCGCGGGTGAGCGCCAGCACCGACCACAAACCGCCCGCCGCCGCCATCACCGCGGCACCGACAGCGCCGCCACCGGTCAGCAGCCAGGCGTCATCGCCGACCCAGCCGGTCTGCTCGGCACCGGCCGCCGCCAAATTGTCCGGCGGCAGGATCACGAAGCCCACCAGATAGCCCAGCACCACGCCCAGCAGGGTCAATCCGGCGCAGATCATCAGGCTGCGCCGACGGTTGGCGCGGATGGCGCTGGCGAAATCGGTGCGGTCGATGCGCGGCCCCTCGATCGGCCGGGGCACGTCATCAGCCTGTTCCGCCGCCGCCACATCGTTCATGGCCATAGCGGTCGTCGCCGTGGCCGCCGCCGCATGCGCGCTCTCCCATGGCCGGCGCCGCCCCCGCGCCACGCGCCATCCCCATGGTCCGCGATGTGCGGGCTTGCCGCCGGCCGGTTTTTGCCCGCCATCATCCTGCATCAGCGGCCTCAGCGCAGCGAAACGGTGGGAACGGCGGTCTCGGCCTCGTCGACCTGAAAGAAGGCCTCGGTGCGAAAGCCGAACAGCCCCGCGATCACGTTCGACGGGAACATCTGCACCCGGTCGTTATAGGACTGGATGCTGTCGTTGTAATGCTGGCGGGCAAAGGCGATGCGGTTCTCGGTCGAGCGCAGTTCCTCGGTCAACTCCGAGACATGGGCGCCGGAGCGGATTTCGGGATAGGCCTCAACCACCGCCAGCAGCCGGCCAAGGCCGGCGCCGAGTTCGCGCTCGGCCGCCAGCGCCGCCGAGCGTTCGGCGGCACCACCCGTGGTCGCCCGCTCATTGGCGCTGATCGCGCGGCCGCGGGCGGCCACCACCGCCTCCAGGGTCTCGCGCTCGAACGCCATGGCATCACGCACCGCCGCCACCAGATTCGGCACCAGATCATGCCGGCGCTTCAACTGCACCGAGATCTGGGCGAAGGCATTGCGCACGCCGTTGCGGCGCCCGACCAGCCCGTTATAGGTGGTGATCGCATACAGCGCGAGCAGCACCACGGCGCCGATCGCGATCCAGACTTCCATGATCGTCATCCCTATGCTGTTGCACCGGCGAGCCTACCCCGCCCAGCCATTGCCGACAATGATGGCCGCATCACCGATCCTCATGACCAAAGCCGGATGATCCGGCATAGGATGCGTGCTGCGCCCCGCCCATCATCGCATCACCGCCGGATTGCCCGCTTCATGCCAGCCAAAGCCCCCCCGACCAGTCAACCGGTGCAGACCCGTCAACCGGTGCAGGCCCGCGCCACCCTGATCGGCTTCACCGCCGTGCTCATGTGGGGGGCGCTTGCTCTGTTCACCGATCTGTCGGGCACCGTGCCGCCCTTCCAGATGGTGGCGATGACCTTCGCCATCGCCTTTCTGCTGATGGCCACGAAATGGATCTGGGCGGGCGAGCGCTGGACCCGGCATCTGCGCCACCCGCCGGCGGTGTGGCTGCTGGGGGTGGGCGGGCTGTTCGGCTATCACGCCTGCTATTTCCTGGCGCTGCGGTTGGCGCCTGCGGCGGAAGCCAGCCTGATCGCCTATCTGTGGCCGCTGCTGATCGTGGTGCTGTCGGGGCTGCTGCCGGGCGAACGGCTGCGGGCCGCCCATATTCTGGGTGCATTGATGGGCCTTGCCGGCACGGCCACACTCATTGCCAGGGCCGGGCTCGCCTTCGACCCGGCCGCCGTGCCGGGCTATCTGGCGGCGGCGGCCTGCGCGCTGATCTGGTCGACCTATTCGGTCGGCTCGCGGCGCTTCGGCGACGTGCCGACCGATGCGGTCGGCTGGTTCTGTGCCGCCACCGCGGTTCTGGGCCTTGCCTGCCACCTTGCCTTCGAGACCACGACATGGCCGGCAGGCGCGGTGGAATGGGCGGCGGTGGCAGCCCTCGGCCTCGGCCCGGTGGGCCTTGCCTTCTTTGCCTGGGATATCGGCATGAAGCGCGGCGATGTCCGCCTGCTGGGGGTCGCCTCCTATGCGGCGCCGGTTATCTCCACGCTGCTGCTGGTCGGCTTCGGCCGGGCTGAACCCAGTTGGCGCCTTGCGGTCGCCTGTGCCCTGGTGGCCGGCGGCGCATTGACCGCCACCTTCGGCGCCCGGATCACTTCGCGTCAGGCCAGGGCATGATCGGCACCGTGGAGATGGCGTTCTTGGGCGAGCCGTCGATCAGCTCGTCGGAATAGCTCAGATAGATCAGGGTGTTGTTCGGCTCGTCGAAGAAGCGGACCACCTGAAGTCGTTTGAACAGCCACGACCGGCTTTCGCGGAAGACGTCCTCGCCTTCTTTCAGCTTGGATTTGATCGTCACCGGCCCGACCTGCCGGCAGGCGATCGAGGCGTCGGAGGTGTCTTCCGCCAGACCGATCGCCCCCTTGATGCCGCCGGTCTTGGCGCGGCTGACATGGCAGACCACGCCGTCGATCTTGGGATCGCGGAAGCTGTCGACGCAGATCTTGTTGTTCGGCCCGACCAGTTTGAAGGTGGTGCTGACACAGCCGACCTCCTCGGCCGCTGCCGGCCCGGCCGACAGGACACCAACCACGGCAAGGCCGCACAAACCGAGCAGGGGCAGAACGACGGAACGCATGGGCATAGCCTCGCGGATCAGGGGAACATCGCCCGCCGATCCTACTGGGCCGTCCAGCCGCCGTCGATGACCAGTGCAGTGCCGGTGGCATAAGAGGCCCGGTCCGACGCCAGGAACACCACCGCGTCGGCAATCTCGCGCGGCTCCCCCAGCCGGCGCATCGGGGTCACCGCCTGCATCCGGCTGGCAAAGCGGTCACCGCCCAGCCGCTCGGCGATGGCGTCGGTCATCTCGGTGCGGACATAGCCCGGATGGACCGAATTCACCCGGATCGGATAGCCCAGATGGGCGCATTCCAGGGCCGCGCATTTGGTCAGCATATGCACGCCGGCCTTGGTGGCGTTATAGGCGCCGGTGATCGGCATGCCGATCATCGCCGCCACCGACGAGATGTTCACGATGGCACCGCCGGTCTGCTTCATCGCCAGGATCGCGTGCTTCACGCCCAGAAACACGCCGTCCAGATTGACAGCGCTGACCCGGCGCCATTCCTCAAGGCTGGTATCTTCCAGCCGGCACAGCGCCGGCAGCACGCCGGCATTGTTGACCACCACGCCGACAGCACCGAACCGCGCGCCGACCGCGTCGATCGCAGCCCGCCACGCGGCCTCGTCGGTCACGTCATGGGCGGTGAAGGCGACGCGGTCGTGATGCATTTCGCCCAGCCGGTCGGCCAGCAGCCGGCCGCGCGTGGCATCGATATCGGTCATCATGACCCGGGCGCCTTCGTCCAGCATCCGCTCGGCGCAGGCGGCACCAATGCCCGATGCCGCCCCGGTCAGCAGCACCACCCGGCCATCGAGCTGGCCCGGATGCAGGGCGCCGGTCACCGGTCATATCCCGTCAGCGCCATGGGTCCGTCCTCGCTTATGTCATCATCCCCGGCAGCGGCCGGCTGTGCGGCAGCGGTGCCGCGTCCCGCCGCCGGCCGCAGCACATAGCCCGCACGCGGGAAATGCACCATCACCTCACCCACCGTCGGATCGATGCGGCTGATCACGATCCTGGCCGCATCGGCCCGCACCAGAACCCCGGTCACCGGCGGCGTGACATAGCCCTCGGGCCGCACCGTCACCAGGCTGCCCGGCGCCGGCGCCGAACCGTCACAGCCCGGCATCAGCGGTTCGGGATAGGCGGCTGTTGCGATGTCGATCGCCACAGCCGCCGGCAGCTCGGTTCTGATGCCATGCCCCAACCGCGTCACCCGCCGCATCCAGGCCCGGATGCGCGGATAAAGGTCGAGTGCCGCACCGCAGCGGATCGGCAGCGCATCCAGGAACCACAGCCCGTGATACACTGACAGATCGGCCAGCGATGGTGCCGCCCCACCCAGCAGATAATCGCGACCATCGGACAGCATCTGGTCGATCAGGCGGATTTCGCCCAGCGCCTGCCCCAGACTATCGCGCGCCACCTGTTTCAGGCGCTCCGGCGAGGGTTCGGGCTTGCCGCGCAGGGCCGCCCGGTCGGCATTCAGGCCGGGTTCCGTCCGCTCGGCATTGATGCCGCTGACATAGCGCGCCAGGGGCCAGAACAGGTCGCGCTCGGCCCAGGCCTCGACCACTCCGGACAACCCCTGTTCGGCCAGATTGGCATGCAGCGGCGGTTCGGGAAAGCGGCGCTCGATCTCGCGGGCGATGATCCGGGTGTCGCAATAGATGTCGGCACCGATCTGCATAACCGGCGTGTGCCGATAGCCGCCGGTCAGCGGCAGCAGTTGCGGCTTGGGCATCACCGCCGGCACGATCACCGACCGCCATTCAAGCTGTTTCATCCCGAAGATCAGCCGGATCTTCTCGGAAAACGGCGAATAATCGTAATGGTGCAGGATGATGCCGGTCATGCCACGCCCTCCATGCTCTCCATTGCCCGGGCTTCGAGCAGCTTGCGTTGAACCTTGCCGCTGGTGCTGCGCGGGAAATCGTCGCGGGAGGCCACGAAGCGGATCTCGCGCGGGCATTTGTACCGCGCCAGATGCGCCCGGCAATGGGCGAACAAGTCATCCGGCGTCACCGCCGCCGCGCCATCGGCCAGGGCCACGAAGGCAACCGGCACCTCGCCCCATTGCCGGTCCGGGCGGCGCACCACCACCGCCTCGCCCACCCGTGGATGAGTCATCAGCACCCGTTCGATTTCCACCGGATAGATGTTCTCGGCCCCGGATTTGATCATGTATTTGGCGCGATCGACGAAATCGAGCCGGCCATCGGGGCGCTGCCGGAACAGGTCGCCCATATGGAACCAGCCACCGCGGAAATCGCGGGCATTGGCCTCCGGCGCGTTCCAATAGCCGCTGAACACGGTCGGGCCGCGCACCGCGATCTCGCCCGCCGCACCCGGGGCCACGTCGTGGTCGTCGGGACCGACCAGCCGCCACAGATGCAGGCCGTTCGGGGCTTTGGCCAGATCGGCTGGCCGCTCGCCGGGCGCGAAACGGGTGCCGGCCGCCGGCAGCATGCCGGTCTCGGTGGATCCGAAGCTGTTCCAATAGGGGGCGTTCAGGGCGCCCGACACGTCGGCCACCAGATCGGGCGGCAGCAGATCGGCCAGCGCGCCCACCATCCGGATCGGCGCCGGCCGCCAGCCGCCGGGCCGGGCCCGCCGGTCGCGGATCTCGGCCACCACCCGCTCGATCATGCCGGGGATCAGCACCAGCCACCATTGCGGTCGGGTTCCGGCCAGATCCACCAGACGCGGAATGTCGGCGCCGTCCACCACGGTGACGCAACCGCCGGTGCACAGCACATGCATGGCATGTTCGATCGACACCATGTGAAACATCGGCGCCCAGGCGACAAAGCCATCGCCGGATTGCAGGCCAAGTTCCCCCGTGCTCAGCGCCAGCCGCGCCAGTTCGGCGCGATGGCTGATCAGCGCGCCTTTGGGCAGACCGGTGGTGCCGCTGGTATACAGGATCAGCAGGCCGGCTTCCGGATCGAGCCCCTGTGCCGGATCATCGCTGTCCAGCGGCTCAGGGCTCTGATGGGTCAGTGCCGTTTCATAATCGCGCCCGAACACACGAACCCGGTCATCCGGAAGCAACCCCGCGGCGGCGGCGGCAAAGCGTTGCGATGCGATCAGCAGCGACGGTGCCACCAGCCCGACGCAATGGGCAAGCTCGCCCGCCGACAGCCGCCAGTTCAAGGCCGCCAGAATGACGCCGCTGCGCGCGGCGGCAAATGCGAGTTCCAGATATTCCGTCCGGTTTTCCGACAGCACAGCCACCCGGTCGCCGACGCCCAGCCCCGCCGCCCGCAGCAGCCGGGCGGTGCGGTTCACCCGCGCATCAAGGCCGGCATAATCCAGACCGCCGCCATCGCCGTCGATGGCCCGGCGCGCCGGATGGCGCGCGGCCATGGCAGCCAGCCAGTCGCCCAGCCCCGGCTGATCCGCCGGTTCCACGGTATCAGCCGGCCACCAGTTCACCGCCGGCCTCCCGCCCGTGGCGATGCCGGCGGCATCACGGATTGCCGTCAACGTATCAACATCACCTAAAGGTTGCGCATCCGGGCGCAGGAAGAGTGTCATGCCAGCTCTCCGTCCTTGAGGGGATGACGCGAAGACCGACCGAATACTAAGGTCTGCAGGTTGGCTTTGGATCACCCTGTGATGGCGTCCATAAAAATGAGTATGGACTCATATCTTTCTGGCTGGCAAGCCCGCGACGCAGCCGGCATGCTGTTCAGGCGGCGGAACACGGTATCGCAGTGTCGGCCCCCCGCACCCGAAACGCCGTCTCCACGGAGATCAAGCGCCATGCCCTATCGTCCGACAGAAGCCACCGAACGCCGCAAGGCGGAGCGTCGCAGCCTGATCTTGAAGGCTGCCCGCGAACAGATCGCGGCGGAAGGCTTTCGCGGCACCCGCGTCCGGCTGGTGGCGGCGCGGGCCGGCGTGTCCGAGGGCACGATCTATCGCTATTTTCCCAGCATGACGGCGCTGTTCACCGAATTGCTCCGAATGTCGGCCATGCGGGAGCTGGAGGTCGCCACCCGGGCCGCGACCGGCCCCGGGCCCGGGGCCGATCGACTGGCCGCCGCCGTGCGCATCCATCTCACCCGGGCGCTGAAACGGCCGCGCCTTGCCCATGCCCTGCTGGCCGAACCGGTGGCCCCGGACGTGGAGGCCGTACGCCTGGCCTGCCGCAAGGGCTTTCACGAGATGTTCGCGGACGTGATGGACCAGGCGATCGCCGGCGGCGAATACCACCCCTTCGATACCGCGATGGCCGCGGCCTGCATCACCGGCGCGATCGACGAGGCGATCATCTGGCCATTCGCGGCCGTGCCCGACGGCGCCGCCGACAATCCGCAGCGGATCGATTTCGTGGTCGGGTTCTGCATGGCCGGCATCGCCGCCTTCCGGCGCAATGCCGGCGTGATATCGCCGTTTCGCCGGGCATGACTGGAGACCGGCCTGATTGGAGACGCGCTGATTGGAGACGCGCTGATTGGAGACCGGCCTGATTGTAAAGCGGACCCGCGCCGGGGTATCGTCCAGGCCGATGGCCGGCGCATGGCCGGCCGCACCTCAGCCCCGACGCGGAGCCAGGATGCAGACCTTCCTCGACTACACCATCGCCGCCCTGCCCGATTATCTGGGCTTCCTTGCGACCATGGCCGGGCTGATCGCCGTGTTCACCGCCATCTATCAGGCGATCACGCCCTATCACGAGATCCGGCTGATCCGTGCCGGCAACCGTGCCGCGGCACTGTCGCTGTCCGGCACGATCATCGGCCTCGCCATCGCGCTGAACAGCGTCGCCGCCGGCGCCGTCTCGATCCTGGACATGGCGCTGTGGGGCGCCATCGCCTGCATCAGCCAATTGGTGGTGTTCCTGGTGGTGTCGCGCCTGCTGGGCGACCTGCGCGCCGGCATCGAAGGCGACCGCATGGGTTATGGCGTGCTGCTGGGCGGCGTGTCGATCGCCACCGGCATCGTCAATGCCGGCGCGCTCACCTATTGATCGCCCAGACTTAGCGATCGCCCAGGCTTAGCGATCGCCGGGTCTACAGATCCATGCCCGGCATCACCATGTTGACGCCAGGATCCGTTTTATC
This sequence comes from Tistrella bauzanensis, assembly GCF_014636235.1. NCBI lineage: Bacteria > Pseudomonadati > Pseudomonadota > Alphaproteobacteria > Geminicoccales > Geminicoccaceae > Tistrella > Tistrella bauzanensis. The sequence goes on along the minus strand of NZ_BMDZ01000001.1, from coordinate 75,274 downwards.
TTCTCCAATGCCATGAGGCTGCCCCCGATGCGACGCTCCCGCGCCGTCACCACCCTGCTGCTGGCCGGCACCGCCTTGACCCTTGCCGCCTGTGGCGAGGACAAGGAAGAGGTGAAGCTCTATGGCACCGCCCAGGCGTGCAGCGCCGAGCTGACGCCGGCCGACTGTGCCGCCGCCGAGGCCGAGGCATTGGCCGCCCACGCCGAAACCGCCCCGCGTTTCGAGGACATCGCCGCCTGCGAGGCCGATTTCGGCGAGGGCGGCTGCCAGCCGGTCCCGGCCGAACAGCAGCAGCAGCAGGCATCGTCTGGCGGCAGCATGTTCATGCCGGCGCTGGCCGGGTTCATGATGGGCCGGATGATGGGCAATATGGGTGGCTATCAGGGCCGGCCGGTCTATGTCGATCGCGGCGGCTATATGTACAGTGGCGCCGACCGCGTGGGTCAGGCGCGGCGCGAGGATGTCTTCCGCAACGGCCAGCGCGGCAACTGGGCGGGATCGGCCAATGTCGCGCGCAGCACCGTGACCAACCCGGTCAAGCCCGCCGGCACCGTGTCGCCCGCACGCCGCAGCGGCGGCTTCGGCGGCACCGGCGCGCGCGGCTTTTCAGTCGGCGGCTGACCCGAACGACGGTTGATCCCGGCGAACTTCAGGGCGGACAGACATCATGCAGCGCATAACCCACCCGCCCCGCCCCGATTGGGCGCGGCGCGTCGAGACCGAGCTTGGCTTCGTCTTCCATTCTCCCGATGGCACGGTCTATTGGGACGAAACCGCGCATTGGGCGTTTTCGGAAGCCCAGATCGACCAGATCGAGGACGCCGCCACCGCCTTCCATGCCCTGGCCCTGCGCGCCGCCGATCGGGCAGTGGAACAGGGCCGGATCGGCGAACTGGGCGTGCCCGGCTTCGCGGTCGCGGCGGTGGCCGAGAGCTGGCGGCGCTTCCGCGACGGCGACATGCTGGAGGCGCCGATCTATGGCCGGCTCGATCTGGCCTGGACCGGCGAGGGGCCGCCCGCCCTGCTTGAATACAATGCCGCCACGCCGACCAGCCTGTATGAAACCTCGGTCGTGCAATGGCACTGGCTGGAAGATGCCGGCCCGAGCATCCAGCCCGGCGCCGACCAGTTTAACCTGCTGCACGAGGCGCTGGTCGAGGCCTGGCGCGCCAGGGGCGACGCCCTGGCCGGGCGGCCGGTGCATTTCACGGCCGCCGACGTGGCCGAGGACATGGCGACCGCCGGCTATCTTCAGGCCATCGCCACCGAAGCCGGACTCGCGACCAAGCTGGTCGCCATCAACGACATCGAATTCGACGAGGCCGACCGCCGGTTCTTCGATCCCGACGGCACGCCGATCGAGGCGCTGTTCAGCCTGTATCCGCCGGAATGGATGCTGCGCGAGGATTGGGGTGCGCCGCTGATCGAGGCGATCGAGGCCGGCCGGCTGGTCCTGTTCGAGCCCTTGTGGAAGCAGATGCTGTCGAAGGGCATTCTGGCACTGATGCACGAGATTGCCCCGGATCATCCGGGTCTGCTGAAGGCCGCATTCCAGCCCACCGCCTTCGGCCCCGGCGAACAGGTGGTGGCCAAGCCCATGGCCGGGCGCGAGGGCGACGGCATCGAGATCGTGACGCTCGGGCCCGATGGCATGCCGCTGCCCGACAGTGTCGTGCGCCAGATCGGCGCCGGCCCGCGGATCGCCGGCGACGAGGGCTGGGTCTATCAGGCCTTCACGCCGCTGGCACCGGCTCCCGGTATCAACGGCGGCCCGGCCGGGCATGCAGTGCTGGGGGTGTGGGTGATCAGCGACAAGGCGGTCGCCCTTGGTATACGAGAGGATGCCGGCGCAATCACCGGCGTCGCCAGCCGCTTCGTGCCGCATCTGTTCACGCCGGCCGCCAAGGATTGACCGCCGGATCGGACGCGGCCACCGCGGTTCAGCGCTGAGGCTGTTCGCGCCTCAGCCGGACGTTCCACCACACGATCAGCGGCACCACCGCCGCCGTCGGCGCCAGCCATGCCGCCACCGACGGCAGGCCCAGCGCATCGCCATTGACCACCAGAACCGCGGTGACGGTCGCGATCAGCGCCCCCAGCATGCGCGACAGATGGCGGCCGATCCGGTCGGCATTGCTGCGGCCGCCTTCCAGCAGATCCTGGGCGGCAAGGGCCGCCCCCAGCAGGCCGAAGACCGGCATCACGATCCGGGCGGCACCATCGACGGCACCGGTCAGCCCCGCCGCCGCCATCACCAGCCCCACCCCCAGCATCAGCCCGGCGATCAGCCGGTCGGCCATGCCGGGCGCCGGTTTGCGCCGCCGCGCCGCCCGCCATCCTGCCGCCAGCAGATAAGAGGAAAAGGCCGCAACCGCCAGCAGGAAGGGCGAGAAGCGGATCAGGGCCAGGCCATAGGCGGCGATCAGCACCACCACCATCATGCGGCCGAACAGCCGGCCGATCCGACGATGGCGGTCATCGCCCTTGGCCAGCACCAGCAGCACCAGCCCGGCCCCCAGGGCGACCGCCCCGGCGGCGATGTGCGCCATCAGCAACAGGCTGAAAATCAATGCCGCTCTCCTCGCTCCCGCAGGCTTGCCGGAACCGGTGCAACCGGCCCATGGCGCATTATAAATGCGTCCGGTCAGCACCGGTTGTGCGGTGTGACACAGAAAAGCCACAGAAACAAGGAATGGATTGGCGGGCAGAGATAACAGGTCGCGGCGTCGGCCCGGCCGGCTGCCGGATCAGTTGCTCAGCGCTTCCTGACCGGTGGGCAGATCGGCGCGGGCGTCGGAGGTGGCGGCGCGGCGCAGCCGCATGATCCACAGCACGATCAGAGGCATAGTGACGATGGTCGGTGCGATCCAATGCGCCAGATTGGGCAGGGCCGTCGATGACAGCGGCTCATAGCGGACCAGCACCAGGGTGACGGTGGCGGCCAGTGCGCCGAGCATGCGGGCCATGTGACGGCCCACCCGCACCCGGCCGGGTTCCTCCAGCACGTCCTGCACCGCCAGCACCGCTCCGATCACGCCCAGCGCCGGCAGAATGATATTGGCCGCGACCGGCATCATGGCGGCAACCACCGGATCGGCCGAGCGGTCGACCATGCCGGTCAGGCTGGCCATCACCAGCAGCAGGCCGAAGCCGATGGCGACGCCTGAAAACATGCGGTCGGCAATGGCGGGCTCGGCGGAGCGGCGCTTGGCCGCCCGCCAGCCCGACACCAGCACATAGACCGAAAGCAAAGTCAGGATCATCAACACCAGCGACGGCTGGACGAATGCCATGGCCAGTGCCGCGCCCAGCGCCACCGCCATCGTCAGGGCGAACACACCGCCCATCGTCCGATGTCGCCGATCCTTGTGGTCCAGCAGTGCCAAGCCGAACGCGGCGAGCACGGCCAGGACAGCGGCGGCCGTGTGCGCGGCCAGCAGCCCGTCGAACATCATCCCGTCTCTCCCCGATGACCCAATTATGCCACGCGACCGTGATCCGTCATATGGGGCGGTTCAAACGCCGTCGCAAGCGTTCATAAACCGTTAACCATGACTTTTTATCGCACGGATTTTGTTGACATTTTAGCCTTCCGCAATCGCCATGCGGCCATGGTCCCACCATGTGGACATCAACGTGGCGCGGGCAAAAGGGTTCCTGGCTGCCGTGACATTCTTGCGGCAGAAACGACGCGCCCGCCGGGAACCGGGTCCAGGCGGGCGGTAATGCTTTGGACGATCAGATGAAAATCTGGACGCAGCCCGTACCCCCGCCGGATGGTCAGTCGGCGGGGCGCTCCAGATCGACCACGGCCAGGGCCGCGTCCTGACGGCGGGCCATGGCGTCGACATCGAAATCGTCGATCAGATCCCGGAACATGCGGTGCCAATTGATCTCGGCCTTCAGATGCATGAACACCGAGCCCAGCCCGATGGCGGCCCGGTCCATCAGCACGAATTCGCGCGGGGGCGTCACCCCGCCCAGACGCTTCAGCTCGGCATGAACCCGACCTGCGACCGCGCGGCCGGCCTGGCCGGCGCCGTCTTCCTCGATCCGCTGGACCTTGTCCTGCAACAGCGGCCGGTACAGGAAACCGGCCCAGGCGTTCAGCACCTCAAGCAGTGGCTTGTCGACCGTCTGGAACCCCCAGGCGCGATAGGCTTCGACCGCCAATTCGTCGTCCTTGCGGTCCAGCGCGTGATAGAGGTCGATCACGCCCTTCACGAAAGCCGGACGAAACACGCGGATGCAGCCGAAATCGAGCAGGTTCACCCGGTGATCATCGGGCCGCACCGAATAATTGCCCAGATGCGGATCGCCATGAATGACGCCATAGTCATAGAAGGGCACATACCACGCCCGGAACATGTTCATGGCGATATGGTCGCGCACCGCCTGATCGGCGCCCTGAAACGACATCAGCCGCTGACCATCCAGCCACGACATGGTCAACAGCCGCCGGGTCGACAGCTCGGGCAGCCAATCCGGCACCACCACCCCCGGCTCGTCGCGCAGCATATGGGCATAGAGCCGCATCTGCCGGCCCTCGCGGCCGTAATCCAGCTCCTCCCGCAGCCGCGCCGACAGTTCGGCATGGATCTGGTCGGGATTGATCGCCCGGTCATAGCGGCGATAAATGCCGAAGATCAGCTTCAACTGCCTGAGATCGGCCTCCACCGCCGACGACATGTCGGGGTATTGCAATTTGCAGGCAAGCGGCCGGCCGTCATGGGTCGCGGCCTTGTGCACCTGCCCCAGTGATGCCGCCGCCGCCGCCTCGCGGCTGAAGGCACCGAAGCGGCCGCGCCAGTCCGGCCCCAACTCGGTGGCCATGCGGCGCTTGACGAACAGCCAGCCCATCGACGGCGCGTCGGCCTGCAACTGAGCCAGTTCCTCGGCATATTCCCGGGGCAGCGCGTCGGGAATGGTCGACAGGATCTGCGCCGCCTTCATCAGCGGCCCCTTCAGACCGCCCAGGGCCGCGCGCAGATCCTCGGCATGGCGCCCGCGATCCATCGGCAGGCCCAGCAGGCGTTCCCCCGCCAGCCGGGCGGCCAGCCCGCCCACGCCGGTGCCGACGCGGGCATAGCGGCGGATGCGGCCGCCCAGCCGGTCGTTCTCGGCATAGGCGGTGTCATCGCCGACGGCGGTCGATCGCGAGGCCAGCGCGTCACCTCCATCCGCATCGCGGACAGCGTCGGCATCGGCATCGGCAGGCGTGCGGGCTTCGGTGGTCATCATCGGCTCCCTGGACCGGATCGGGGGCGGTCCCGGCGCGCGGCTACAGACCGGCGGCGGCGACCTCCTCCTCCAGCCGGTCGATATAGCCCTCGATCAACGCCAGTCCACGGCTCCAGAACGCCGGATCGCCCGCATCCAGCCCGAAGGGGGCCAGCAGCTCACGATGGCCCTTGGCGCCACCGGTGGCCAGCAGCGTGCGATATTTGGCGGCGAAATCCGGATCGCCCTGTTCATGCACCGCATACAGCGCATGAACCAGGCATTCCCCGAAGGCATAGGCATAGACATAGAAGGGCGTGTGGAAGAAGTGGGGGATATAGGCCCACCAATTGCGATAGTCATCGCTGAAGGTGAAGGCCGGCCCCAGGCTCTCGGTCTGAACCTCGAACCACAGGCGCCCCAGAACGTCAGGGGTCAACTCCCCCTCGCGCCGCGCATCATGCACCTTCATCTCAAAGGTCGCAAAGGCGATCTGGCGCACCACGGTGTTGATGATGTCCTCGATCTTCGAGGCCAGCATCAGGCGGCGACGCTCAGGGTCGGTCTCGGCATCCAGCAGGGCACGGAAGGTCAGCATTTCGCCGAAGACCGAGGCGGTCTCGGCCAGGGTCAGCGGCGTATCGGCCAGGAACAGGCCCTGATCCGCCGCCAGTGTCTGATGCACGCCGTGGCCCAGTTCATGGGCCAGCGTCATCACATCGCGGGCCTTGCCCTGATAATTCATCAGCACGTAAGGATGCGCGCTGGGCACCGTGGGGTGCGAGAAGGCGCCACCGGCCTTGCCCGGCGCCACCGGCGCATCGATCCAGTTCTCGGTGAAGAACCGGCCGGCGATATCGGCCATCTCGGGCATGAAGCCGCCGAAGGCGCCCAGTACGATGTCCTGCGCCCGGCTCCACGGAATATGGGCATCGCTGTCCTGGGGATAGGCGGCGTTGCGGTCCCAGAAATTCATCGTCTCGACGCCGAGCAGCCGGGCTTTCAAGGCGTAATAGCGATGCGATATCCGGGGATAGGCCTCGCGCACCGCCTTGATCAGCGCATCGACCACCTCGTCCTCGACCTGGTTCGACAGATTGCGCGACGAGATCGGCCGGCCGAAGCCGCGCCAGCGGTCCTCGACCTCCTTGTCCTTCACCACCGTGTTGTAGATCAGGGTCAGCATCGGCACCCGGTCGGCCAGCCCGGCGGAGAAGGCCGCCGCGGCCTTGCGCCGGCGCTCAGGGTCGCGATCGCTCAGCCGCGACAGCACGGCATCGGATGTCAGCTCCTCGCCATCGATCGTGAAGCGGGCGGCGGCCCAGCTTTCGTCGAACAGCCGCACCCAGGCAGCCCGGCCCGACACCGATTTCTCAAGCAGCAGCTTTTCCAGCCGGTCTTCAAGCTGATGGGGCCGGAAGGCCCGCTGCTGATCGGCCCAGGGGCGATAGCGCGCCAGCCGCGGCTCTGCCGCATAGCCAGCCTCAAGCAGTGCCTCGTCCAGCCGATTGAACTCCAGAGTGAAGAACAGCAGCAGGCTGGAAATCTCGGTCAGCCGTTCCGATATGGTCTGATAACGGCGCCCCGCCTCGGCCTGATCCAGCCGGGTGACATGCATCAGCCCGATATACGAGCCGACCCGACCCATCAGCTCTTCCAGCCGCTCGAAGGCCTCGATCGCGTCGGCGAGCCCTGCCGGCGTCAGCGCAGCCAGTTTGCCTTCATACCGGGCGGCAAAGGCCTGGGCATCGCTGCGCGCCCGTGCGACGTCGGCGTCCAGCGCCGGATCCTCGGGGCTGGCATAAAGATCGTCGAGGCGCCAGCGCGGCAGGTCGCCGAACGTGGCGCGGGCGGGCTCGTGGCCATCAGGCATGGGTGCGCAGCTCCTGTTCGTTCAGGCGGCCAAACGCCACCTGATCGGTTATCCTTGGCCGGGACCACGCATCGTGCCCCGTCCGGACCCTGAATATAGTTGGCCGTCGATCGCCCACCAACCCGGTGTCACCGGGGTTTCGGGCTTATCATGCGGCTTTCGGGCGTATCATGGATAATTCGCGCCCGCCCCACCGATATCCGGCCTTATCCATCCATCGGCCCCGCGCCGTCCATCGGCCCCGACCCGTCCATCGGCCCCGACCCGTCCATCGGCCCCGACCCGTCCATCGGCCCCGACCCATCCGTCAACCATGGACAGGACCGGGTGCGGCGGATCGCCGTTCAGGCGTTAAGCAACTTGGTAAATGGACGCGATACGCTTATCTGATTAAATATGCGATCTCACGCGGGCGGCCGGTTGGCGGCCACCCTGCAAACGGCATGTCAGCGGCCCATTCATATGAACCCCACCATCCTGATCGTCGATGACGACCCTGCCCAGCGGCGCCTGCTGGAGGCGACCATCGGCCGCTTCGGCTATCGTCCGCGCCCTGTGGGCAGCGGCGAGGAAGCGGTGCGGCTGCTGATGCCGGGGCGGGAGCGGGTCGATGCCGTGCTGCTGGATCTGACCATGCCCGGCCTGTCGGGCATCGACGTGCTCAATCAGGTACGCCCGATCCGGCCGCATCTGCCTATACTGGTCTTCACCGCCCATGGCGGCATCGATGTGGCGGTGCAGGCCATGCGGGCCGGTGCCACCGATTTCATGGTCAAACCGGTTTCGGCCGACCGGCTTCAGATCGCCATCCGCCAGGCACTGCGGCCGGGTGTCGCCGATGATCTGGACGGCCCGGCGCCAAGGCGTGGCCGGCCGATGCCGGTCACCGAGATTCTGGGCGACAGCCGGGCGATCCGCGCGGTGCTGGGCCTGGTCGACCGCGCGGCCAATTCCACCATCCCGATCCTGATCGAAGGCGAGAGCGGTGTCGGCAAGGAGCTGATCGCCCGCGCGATCCATGCGCGCAGCGATCGGACCCACGGGCCCCTGGTGACGGTGAATTGCGGCGCGATCCCTGAAAATCTGGTTGAAACCCTGTTGTTCGGCCACGAGAAGGGCGCCTTCACCGGTGCGAGCGAACGCCATATCGGCAAGTTCCAGGAAGCGTCGGGCGGCACTTTGTTTCTGGATGAGATCGGCGAGTTGCGCCCCGACCTTCAGGTCAAGCTGCTGCGCGCCCTGCAGGCCGGCGAGGTCGACCCGGTGGGCAGCAAGCAGCCGGTGCCGATCGACATCCGGCTGATTTCGGCCACCAATCGCAATCTGTGGGATCTGGTCCAGACCGGCCAGTTCCGAGATGACCTGTATTACCGGCTGAACGTCTTCCCGATCTATGTCCCGCCGCTGCGCGAGCGACGCGACGACATTCTGGTACTGGCGCAGCATTTCATCCAGCGGTTCGAAGCCGCTGAAGGCAAGCGGATCGAAGGCGTGACCGAAGAGGCCGAACGCCTGCTGACCACCTATCACTGGCCCGGCAATGTCCGGCAGCTGGAGAACGCGATCTTTCGCGCCGTGGTGCTGTCGGACGGCGAATGGCTGGATGTCGAGCACTTCCCGCAGGTCGCCCAGGCCGCCTATCGCGCCAATGGCTTCGGCGACACCGCCCTGCCCAGCGATTATGGTGCGAGCCCCGCGCAGGTGGCCGCGGCCGCCGCCGCGACCGGCGGCCCCATGGGCAGCCACCTGCCATCCACGACCGCCGGCATCGGTGCCGGCGCCATCGGGGCGGTGCCGGGCGGGATCGCTGCGGCGGCCGGTATGACCTATGGCGGCGGCGGCAGGCCATTGCTCGCGGCCGGCGCCGGCGGGCAGGCGGCTGTCGCCGCATCGCCGATGCAGGCCGGCGGCTTTGCCCAGGCGCCGGCCCTGCCGCTGGCGCCGGGCCAGCCGATCCCCCTGGCCCGGTTACGCGACGAGGACGCCGAGGCGCCGGTGCGTGCCTTCGACGACGCCGGCCATATCCGCTCGCTGGAAGAGATCGAGGCCGATGTCATCCGCATCGCCCTGCGCCAGTATCGCGGCCGGGTGAGCGAGATGGCCCGGCGGCTCGGCATCGGCCGATCCACCCTCTATCGCAAGCTGCGCGAGCTGGGTCTGGACGGCACTGATTGAGGTGGGATCGGGTGCGGTTCCGCATTCTGGTCCAGGGGCGATGCAGCCGGACCAGGAGACGGTCGGTGAGAATACAACGCGGGCGGGTGTGAACCCGCCGGTTGCGATCATCGACAGCCCAAGCGTCAAAACCACGGAATCCGGTGGCCCGCGCGGCGACGATGCCGCAAAGAAGATCAAGGGCCGGAAGCGTCGGCCTCCGCCGGCTTTTGAAGACGGCCCTGCCAGTCCAGCCTGAGTGCGTTCTGCTGACGCCAGATGCCGCTATTGGTAATTTATTATCAAAGTCAGCATCGTCTTCAGAATTATTTTCTAGAAAATCGCCCTCGGTGAGATGTCTTTTCCGCACCTGACAAGGTCATTGCGGCACAGCTTTCATTCGTCGTATAACCGGGCAGATAGGTCACTAATGCTGACCTATTTTCGATCCATCGACAGCCCGGTCGACCAGGATCGACAAGACGAGCCCGGCCCGCCGCATCGACTGCGGTGAAGGCGGGGCCATGACCAGGGATCCCGCCCGCGGCGGGAACAATGTCGTGTGGAGACGCCGAGATGACGCTGCCCGAATTGTCGCTGGACGATCAGTACACCGTCGATCACGGACGGATCTTCCTGACCGGAACCCAGGCGCTGGTGCGGCTGCCGCTGATGCAGCGCCAGCGCGATCTGGCTGCCGGCCTCGACACGGCCGGCTTCATCTCGGGCTATCGCGGTTCGCCGCTGGGTGGCCTGGACCAGCAGCTATGGAAGGCGCGCAAGCATCTTCAGAAGCACCATGTGGTGTTCAATCCCGGCATCAACGAAGACCTGGCGATGACCTCGGTCTGGGGCAGCCAGCAGGCCAATATGGACAACCTCGCCCGGCCGGAGCATGCCAGCCTCGCCAGATATGACGGCGTTTTCGGCATGTGGTACGGCAAGGGCCCCGGCGTCGATCGGTCCGGCGACGTGATGAAGCACGGCAACATGGCCGGCTCGTCGCGCCATGGCGGCGTGCTGCTGCTGGCCGGCGACGACCATGGCGCCAAATCCTCCACCCTGCCCCATCAGGCCGAATACACCTTCATGGACTGCCTGATCCCGGTGCTGAACCCGTCGGGGGTGCAGGAGATCCTTGATTACGGCCTGATCGGCTGGGCCCTGTCGCGGTTCTCGGGCGCCTGGGTCGGCATGAAGACCATCGCCGACACCGTCGACAGCTCGGCCTCGGTCTCGGTTGCACCGGACCGGGTGACGATCGTCCTGCCCGATTTCGACTTTCCGGCCGATGGCGTGAACATCCGCTGGCCGGATGCGCCGATGGATCAGGAATACCGCCATCACCGTTACCGGCTGTATGCGGCACTGGCCTTCGCGCGCGCCAACCGGCTGGACCGCGTGGTGCTCGACAGCCCCCGCGCCCGCTTCGGCATCGTCACCACCGGCAAGAGCTATCTGGACGTGATGCAGGCACTGGAAGAGCTGGGCATCGACGAGCGGCTTGCCGCCGAGATCGGCATCCGGCTCTATAAGGTCGGCATGTCCTGGCCACTTGAACGCGAGGGTGCCCGTGCCTTCGCCGAGGGGCTGGACGAGGTTCTGGTGGTCGAGGAGAAGCGTGCGGTCATCGAGAACCAGTTCAAGGAACAGCTTTACGACTGGAAGGATGAGGTTCGCCCCCGGGTCGTCGGCAAGTTCGACGAGCAGGGCAACTGGATTCTGCCATCGGCCGGGGAACTGCGCCCCAGCCGGATCGCCCGGGTGATCGGCGAGCGGCTGGCCCGCTTCTATACCAATGAACGCATCCAGAGCCGTCTCGACCATCTGCGCCGGCTGGAAGACGCGGTGCCGTCGCAGGCGGCGATCGAGCGCAAGCCGACCTATTGTTCAGGCTGCCCGCACAACACCTCGACCGTGGTGCCGGAAGGCAGCCGGGCGCTTGGCGGCATCGGCTGCCATTACATGGCGACCTGGATCATGCCGCGCACCGAGACCTACACCCAGATGGGCGCCGAAGGCACAAGCTGGATCGGTCAGGCGCCGTTCACGACGGAAAAGCACGTCTTCCAGAATCTGGGCGACGGCACCTATTTCCATTCGGGCGTGCTGGCCATCCGCGCCGCCATCGCCGCCAAGGTGAACATCACCTACAAGATCCTGTTCAACGACGCGGTGGCCATGACCGGCGGCCAGCCGATCGACGGGTCGTTGACCATTCAGCAGATGGCACACGAACTGGTCCAGGAAGGCGTGACGAAGCTGGTGGTGGTGACCGACGACACCAGCGCCTATGCCGGCCGCAACGGCCTGCCCCACGGCACCGATGTCTATGACCGCGGCGCGCTGGACGAGGTGCAGCGGATGATGCGCGAGGTGGATGGCTGTTCGATCATCATCTACCAGCAGACCTGTGCCACGGAGAAGCGCCGCCGGCGCAAGCGCGGCCTGATGGACGACCCCGACCGACGGGTGTTCATCAACGATCTGGTCTGCGAGGGCTGCGGCGATTGTTCGGCCAAGAGCCACTGCGTGTCGGTTCAGCCGCTTGAGACCGAATATGGCCGCAAGCGCCAGATCGATCAGTCGAGCTGCAACAAGGATTATTCCTGCGTCGAGGGCTTCTGCCCCAGCTTCGTGACGGTGCAGGGCGCCAGCATCCGCAAGCCCAGGGCCCGCGACGCCGGACGCACGCCTTTCGAGACCCTGCCGCATCCGGTTCTGCCGACGGTGGGGGCCGATCCCTACAGCATCCTCGTCGCCGGTATCGGCGGCACCGGGGTGGTGACGATCGGCGCGCTGATCGGCGTGGCGGCCCATCTTGAAGGCAAAGGTGTCGGGGTTCTGGACATGACCGGCATGGCCCAGAAGGGCGGCGGGGTGTTCACCCATCTGCGCATCGCGAAAACGCCTGAAGACATCCATTCGATCCGCATCGCCACCGGCGGTGCCGACCTGATGATCGCCGCCGATCTGGTGGTGGGCGCGCGGCCCGACGCCCTGGTCCTGCTGGACCCGGCGCGCAGCACGGTGCTGATCAACGATCATGAGCTGATCACCGCGGGCTTCATCTCGAACCCGGATCTGCGCTTCCCCGGCCAGGATCTGCGCGACGCCTATCGCCGCACCGCCGGCGCCGGCAATGTCGATCTGGTGGCCGCCACCCGCATCGCCACCACCCTGCTTGGCGACAGCATCGCCACCAACCTGTTCCTGCTGGGCTATGCCTGGCAGAAGGGTCTGGTGCCGCTGGAAGAAGCATCGATCCTCAGCGCGATCGAGATCAACGGGGTCGCCGTCACGCTCAATCAGGATGCCTTCATGTGGGGCCGGCGCGCCGCCCACGACCTGCAGGCCGTGCAGACCATCGTCGAGCGCAACCGCCCGGTGGTCGAGACCGAACGGCTGTCGGAAACCCTGGATGAGGTGATCGCGCGGCGCGTCGATTTCCTGACCGGCTATCAGAATGCCGCCTGGGCCGCGCGCTATCGCCAGACCGTCGAACAGGTCCGGGCCGCCGAGGCCGCACGCACGCCCGGCCGCATTGCATTGACCGATGCGGTCGCCCGGTCGCTGTTCAAGCTGATGGCCTATAAGGACGAATACGAGGTCGCCCGTCTGTACACCGATGGCCGGTTCCTGGAAAAGCTGAACCGCCAGTTCGAGGGCGACGTCAAGCTGACCTTCCATCTGGCACCGCCGATGATCGCCCCGCGCGATCCGCGGACCGGGCGGATGCGCAAGATGCGGTTCGGCGGCGCCACCATGCGGCTGTTCAAGCTGATGGCAAGGCTGAAGGGCCTGCGCGGCACCCCCTTCGACATCTTCGGCTATACCGCCGAACGGCGGGCCGAACGCCGGCTGATCGACGATTATCGCCAGACCGTCGACCGGCTGATCAACGGCCTGACCCCTGCAACCCATGCCAGGGCTGTCGAGATCGCCCGCCTGGCGATGGACATCCGCGGCTTCGGCCATGTGAAGGACGAGGCTCTGACACGCACCCGGCTGAAGGAACAGCGCCTGCTGGCGGCTTATGACGGCCCGGCGCCGGCAGCGGTGGCGGCGGAGTAGCCGCCGCCCGACGTTGCAGGCCGCAGTCTTCCGCGTGGTCGCCGGGTAACAGGCGGCGGCCCGTATACCTTATTCGGCAAAGCGGCCGCCTGCCATGGATGTGAGATCGGGCGCAGATGCAACCGATACGACGAGAACAACGTGTTATAGTTTTATCACATAGGAGAATAAACCCGCTTAACGGGTATCATCCGCCATCAACGCAACGCCGCATCGCAATGGCGATGGTTTGTCGTCATAATGATCCCGACGGTCGGCAGGCCGCCAGCACTGACCCGTCGGCATCAGAGGACATGACGGCAGACCATGGAGCTGCAGACGGAACGGCCGGGCGAAAAGGCATCTGTGACGGTGGCGGCGCGCATGGGTGCCGCCCAGCTGGACAGCCTGTACCAGGCCGCCCGGATCGGAATCCTGATCGAGCCGCTGGTGTCCATCTGCTTAGCGGTGCTGATCTGGCCCGCTGCGGCTCAACAGCAGATCGCGCTGTGGCTGGTGGCGGTCAACTGCCTGGTGGGCCTGCGCTTCGCCGCCATTCAGCGCGATGTGCGCGATGTCGGTCCGGGTGGCGACACCGACAGCCGCGCGCTGCCGATCATGATGATCATCGCGGTCAGCGGGGTCATCTGGGGTCTGGCCCCCCTGGTGCTGCCGACCAATGCCGCCTCCATCGACATGGCGAAGGTGCTGTGTGCCACCGCCGCCATCGGGGTTGCCGGCACGGTGATGATGTCGTGTCATCTGACAGCGGCACTGATCTGGCTGGGCGTTACATCAGGCGCCCTGCTCACCGGCCTGCTGGTGGCCGGCCGGCTCGACCTGCAACTGGCCCTGACCATCCTGGTCGCCTGCGGCGCCCTGGCGGTTGGCGCGCGTCATCTGTCGCGCCTGCTCGATGACGGTCTGCGGCTGCGTTTCGAACTGGCCGATGCGGTCAAGGCGGCACAGGCCGCCAACATCGCCAAATCCGACTTCCTGGCGAATACCAGCCACGAACTGCGCACGCCGTTGAACGCGATCATCGGCTTTTCGGAGATCCTGATGAACGACAGGCCGCGCGGTGATGCCCAGATCGAGGAACAGATGGAATTCGCGCGGTTGATCAATGAAAGCGGGGTCCATCTGCTCGATATCGTCAACGACATCCTGGATCTGTCGAAGATCGAAGCCGGCGCCTACAACCTCGACGAAAGCGTGTTCACGCTCGACAGCGTCGTGCGGACCACCACCAACCTGATGCGCGGTCAGGCCGACAAGGCCGGGTTGCGGCTGGTGAGCGATCTGGCGCCGGATCTGCCGGCGATCCGCGGCGATCAGCGCGCCATGAAGCAGATTCTGCTGAACCTGTTGTCCAACGCGGTCAAGTTCACGCCGATCGGCGGCAGCGTGACGGTTCAGGCCGGTGCGGCCGACGATGGCGGGCTGCTGATCGCGGTGGTGGATACCGGTATCGGCATTGCGCCCGAAGACATCACCCGCGCCATGGAGGCATTCGGCCAGGTCGACAGCGCCCTGAACCGCCGCTATGCCGGCACCGGGCTGGGCCTGCCGCTGGTCCGCTCGCTGATCGAGATGCATGGTGGGCGCTTTCAGCTGGTCAGCCGGGTGAATGAGGGCACGCGTGCGGAAATTCTGTGGCCCCCGGCCCGGGTGGTGGGCAGCGGCCGGCGCGGCGGCCCGCATTCCGGCGTTCAGGATCTGGGCGGCGGACGTCTTGGCGGCGGGCGGGGTGGCGACGGCCGCCGCCCGACCGGCAGCCTGCCGACGGGCCCGAGCGCGGTGATGGGCTGAACAATGCCGGGAAGCAGCACCTATCGGGCCGATCAACCGGCACGCGATCCCGCACGGATGCCGGCCGGCCAGCCGATACCGCCCGGTCCGCATGGCCCGGCCCAGCCGGGCAGCCTGCGGGGCATCATCCTCAACGGCTTTCAGCACATCGAGCCGAATATCGTCGCGGTGTCCATCGCCGGCGCGGTGATGATGCCGGCCTATTGGATGGTGTGGACCTTCCTGTTTCCGCAGGCCTACGAGAACCTGCCGATGCGGCTGGCGGGCTCGGCCTTGTGTCTGAGCCTGGTCTTCCGCCGCCGCTGGCCCGGCCGTCTGCAGGCGGCGACGCCGGTGGTCTGGCTGCTGATGCTGGGCTATTGCCTGCCCTTTTTCTTCACCTTCATGACGGTGATGAACGGCGGGTCCGTGATCTGGCAGATGTCGACGCTGACCGCCCTGTTCCTTCTGGTGCTGCTGGTCGACTGGTTCAGCCTGATCATTCTGTTCATCCTGGGCACCAGCCTTGGCATCCTGGCAGCCCTGATCACCGGACCGCCCAGCCATGACATGGCGATCTATGCCGAATATGCGCCAATTCTGGCCTTCGGCCTGCTGGGCGGCGCCATCTTCAACTACAACGCCGCCAACAGCCGGGCGGTGCGTGAACGCGCCCTGGCCGAAAGCGGCCGCACCGCCGGCCGCATGGTGCAGACACCGCTGATGAGCATCCGCACCTCGGCCCGGTCGCTTGAAACCTATCTGCCGGGGCTGGTGCGCAGCCACCGTATCGCCCGCGCGCAGGGCGTGCCGGTCGAAAGCTTCGATGACGCGCATCTGGAAGCCCTGCTCCACGTGCCGGCGCGGATCGACGAGGATTGCGCCGATGTCGCCCGCAGGCTGCAGGCCCTGGGCAATCCGGCCGATATCCGGCGGCGTCAGGGCTGATCCCGGACCACCAGCGTCGGGGCCACCAGCGTCGGGGCCACCAGCGTCGGGGCCACCAGCGTCGGGGCCGGGCGTAAACGCCCGGTCCCCGGTCTGACCCGCATGATGGCGCGTGATGCGCATCAGGCCGCCGCCTGTTCCAGCCGCAGATCGCGCACCAGCAAGTCGCGGCACTGGCCCACGGCGTTGATCACCCGGTCCAGCTCGGCATGGGTCAGGCCGCTGTTGACGGTCAACCGCACCAGCGAACGGCCCTTGGGCGTTGCCGGGGCGCAGAACACCGCACCGAAGATGCCGTGATCCTCCAACCGGTCGCGCAACTGCGCCGTGCCGGGTTCGAACCCGCCGATCAGCGAGATGATCGGCGCCGGGCTGTTACCGACATCGATGCCCACATCCCTGAGACCCGACCGCAGATAAGCCGTGTTCGCGAACAGCCGCGCCCGGCGATGGTCGTCGCCGCGCACCGCGTCGAGCGTGGCATGGAAGCCCGCGATTTCATGCGGCAGCACCGTGGAGCTGAAGATCGCGGGGCGCGAGGTATAGCGGAAATATTCCAGTGTCCGCGTCGTCCCGGCCACGATGCCACCGCGCCCGACCATGGCCTTCGACAGGCTGAAGGTACGAAAATGCACCCGGTGTTCCAGGCCCATCGCCGGCACAAGACCGGCGCCGCCGGGCCCGAACACGCCAACGCCATGGCTTTCATCCACCACCAGCGTGCAGCCGGTCTGCTCGGCCAGATCGCACAGCTTGTCGAGCGGGCACAGATCGCCGCTGGTGCTGTAGACCGAATCGACCAGGATCACACCCGGGCCGTTCTTGGCGATCAGGCTGGCCAGATGGGTCATGTTGTTGTGGCGGAACGGCCGCGGCCTGGCGCCGGCGCTGTGAATGCCCTGCCACAGCGAGGCATGGCCATACAGATCCACATAGACCGGCGTCTCGGCGTCGGCGATCGCCTGGATCAGCCCGTCATTGGCGGCCCAGCCCGACTGGCACAGCGACACCGCCTCTGCCCCCAGGAATGCTGCCATCTCGCGCTCATATCGGCTCTGGGCATCCAGGAACTGCACGAACACGCCCGACATGAAGGTCTCGGTCTTCACGTCATCCAGTGCCGCGCGCAGTGCGCCGATGATCCTGCCGTCATCGGCGAGCGACAGATAATCATTATTGGCCAACATGATGGAACCTGCCTGCGGGGCGCGGCCGACCGTGACATGATGGTCGGGATACTCAGCCTTCCACTCGGCGATCCGCCGGGTCAGCCCCGGCAGTTCGGCCGCAAGCCCGCCAAGGCTGCGGGGCTGGGCGGCGGCAAAGGGCTGCGGGCCCGCGAGGTTGCGGTGCATGCTGTCGATGGCGGAAGCGCGGACGGCGGCGATCTCGTTGGTGAGCATGTGTCATCTCCTGGAAGTCATGTCCGTCATCGGACAAGTGCTGGCGCCGGTCTGGCGCCGTTTCGGGTGATACGGGGAGCGATCTGGCATACCGGAACACTTTCAAGCTGCCCTCGATAGTGCAGATCAGCCCCTAAGCTACATGGGGACACAAGAGGATCTAATCATGAACTGAAACTTAACGATGATATTGATCACATGTCATTCATCTTTTAGCGGTGAAATTGGCACGCATATGGTGCATGACACGCAATGGTCATGACGCATGTCAGCGTTTATATACACAACTTATAGATGTGTAGCCGGTGCCACCTCCATCGCGCAGCGCAGGGCCGGCACGGTGGGGCACCCGATGACGATGTGATGACGGGAACGTGATCGGCAGCGATGGGGGGTTGATTGGCGCCGAACAGCCGACCGTCCTATCGTCGTCTTACGGCAGCGGAGAGGGAGCCCGGCCGACAGGCCCCGGGCATTCGCAATGCCGATCCAGATCAGGGAGATGACGACATGACCACCCGCGCCACGAATACCGCCATCGCATCCGCCATCGCCGGCGCCATGTCACTGGCCGCCATCGCGCTGTCCGCCCCCGCCGTGGCGGCCGATACCGAGAAGTGCTATGGCATTTCCAAGGCCGGCGAGAACGACTGCGCCAACAAGGCCGGCACCCATTCCTGCGCCGGCATGTCCAAGGCCAATTTCGACGGCGGCGACTGGAAGGCCGTCGCCAAGGGCACCTGCCTTGAGATGGGCGGCATGCTGGAGGCCTTCTAGGGCATGAACCCCAAGAAGGGCTGATCGCCCGGACGCGTTGCTTGACCTCGACTCCGCGGCATGTGCGCGGATATGCCGACGCCATCGTGGAGGTGCCGCCAGATGCCGGTCCAGCTTCGATCCGCTCACCCGCGCCGGGATATGCCATCCCGGCCGGGTGCCACCACCCTGCCCCGCAAGGCCGGGATCGGCCTCAGAACGCCGCACCTCCACCGGTTGCTCGACACAGACGGCATGGCCTCCAACTCCGCAATGCCACCTTGGGTTGAGGTGCACGCCGAAAACTACATGAGCGCCCGCCCCGGCGCGGCACCTCATCCACGGGCTCGCCATCTGGAACAGATCAGGGCGCTGATGCCGGTATCGCTGCATGGCGTCGGCCTGTCGCTGGGCTCGGCCGGTGGGATCGATCACGATCATCTGCGCCGTCTGGCAGATCTGGTCGACCGGATCGAGCCGGCGGCAGTGTCGGAGCATGCCTCATGGTGCAGAACCGCCGAGGGCTGGGTCGACGACCTGCTGCCGGTACCGATGACCATGGCCGGGCTCGCGGTGCTGGCCTGTAATATCAGCCGGGCGCAGGATGTGCTGAAGCGCCCGCTGCTGATCGAAAACCCGTCGAGCTATATGCCGCTGGCCCACGACATGGACGAACCGGCCTTTCTGGCCGAACTGGTGCGCCGCACCGGCTGCGGCCTGCTTCTGGACGTCAACAACATTCAGGTCAGCGCCGTCAACCTTGGCGCCGATGCTGCTGCCTGGCTGGACGCGATGCCGTTCACGGCGGTGGGCGAGATCCATATCGCCGGTCATGCCGTCGATGCCGATCCCGCTGACCCATCCGGCCCGCCTCTGTTAATCGACGATCATGGCCATCCGGTATCGGACCCGGTCTGGGATCTGCTCGACCGCGCGCTTGGCCGCACCGGGCCGGTGCCGGTTCTGCTGGAACGCGACACCAACCTGCCGGAATTCGAGGTGCTGATGGCCGAAGCCGCCCGTGCCGGTCGCGCCATCGACGCCGCATGCGGCACGCATCAGATCATCGAGGCCGCGTCATGACCGAAAGTGTCGCCGCGCTTCAGCGGTTCCAGAACCAGATCGCGGCCATTGCCTGGGGGCGTCGACCAATCGATCCATCCGCCCTGCGGCCGTGGATGGCACCCGATGCGCCCGACAGGCTGATCGCCCGCCGGCTGGCCGTGCACCGGCGAAACGCGCTGGGCGCGGCTGTCCAGTCGCTGGAGGCCGCCTTTCCGGTGGTCGCACGGATGGTCGGCATGGATTGCTTCGCCGCCGTGGCGGCACGGCATCTGCGGCATCAGCCACCATCGACGCCGCAATTATCGCGATGGGGCGCTGATTTCGCCGCCGATCTGGCGGCAGATCCCGATCTGGCTGCATG
Source organism: Tistrella bauzanensis (assembly GCF_014636235.1). Taxonomy (NCBI): domain Bacteria; kingdom Pseudomonadati; phylum Pseudomonadota; class Alphaproteobacteria; order Geminicoccales; family Geminicoccaceae; genus Tistrella; species Tistrella bauzanensis. The sequence continues at coordinate 55,650 of NZ_BMDZ01000001.1, read as the reverse complement.
GCCGGCCGTGGCCGAGACCGCGCGGCTTGAATGGGCGCGGGTGGCGGTGTGGTTCGCGGTCGACGCCGACCATTTCACGCCGGGGGCAACGATCCCCGATCGTCTGGCCGCCCATCCGGCGGCGCGGGTGATCGACAGCCCCTGCCCGATCCTGTCGCTGTGGCAGGCCCATCAGCCCGGGGCCAGCCTCACCATCCGTCAGGCGGCGGATGCCGGCCCGGAAACCGTGCTGGTGGTTCGCCGCGATGACCGCATCGGCCTGCATCCACTGCCACCGGGTGCCGTTCATCTGTTCAATGCCCTGAAGTCCGCCGACGGAGCGGTCGTTCTGGCCGAGGCCGCGCGCCGGGCGCTCACCGCCGATCCGGCGCTCGATCTGGCCACGGCGCTGGGCCTGCTGGTCGCCCACGGCGCCTTGACCGCGGTGGCGATGCCTCAGGATCGCTGACCTCTTCATCAGTCAAAGGAGCCACAGCATGTCCTCAGCCCTGTCCACGGCCAAGGCCACGCTGCCGCGACGCCTGCTCATCCGTTATCTCTCATTGCCGGGCGCCGGCAACGGTCTGCTGATCGGCGCGGCGCTGCTGGCCCTGCGGCTGTGGCTGGCGCGGCCGTTCTTTCAGGCCGGCATGCTGCGGGTCGAGCACTGGCCAAGCCAGACCTTCCTCTTCGGCGACATCCATCCCCTGCCCGGCCTCGATCCGCTGTTCGCCGCCATCGTCACCACGGGCGCCGAACTGACCCTGCCAGTCCTGCTGGCGCTGGGCCTGTTCGCCCGCCCGGCGGCGCTTGGACTGGCGGTGATGGCCGCCATGATCTATCTGGTCGTCGGTCAGACCCCGCAGGGCATGGAGAACGGCATCGCCGTCGCCTCTGAACAACTGCCCTGGATTGCGGCCGGCCTGATCATCACCATCGCCGGCGCCGGCCGCCTGTCGCTGGACCGGCTTCTCGCCCGCGGATATGGCCGTTGAGGGGGTATCCCGGCCGGCCGACGATGCAAAAACGGGCGCCCGGCATCTGCGGGCGCCCGTTTCACGTTGACTTGAATCCGGTCGCGGCCGTCAACCCAGCGGCATGCCAAGCGCACGCTTGTACAGCTCAAGCAATTCATCCTGCTCGGCCACGTCATGCGGCTCCATCTTGCGGATCTTCAGGATCTGGCGCATGACCTTGGTGTCGAAGCCATTACCCTTCGCTTCGGCGAAAATCTCGCGGATATTGGCGGCAATTCCCGCCTTCTCTTCTTCCAGCCGCTCGATCCGATCGATATACGAGCGCAGGACGTCGCCCGCGATGCCGCCGACCTCGGTCATGGATCGTATCCCCGTCTCTTGATGTCACGCGACGCATCGTCGGCGCCCCATGCCGCCAGGGCGTCGGGCCACCGGCACATCGGGCGCCACCGACCACCCACCCTGGATGGCCTTGGGCGCCAAGGGCGGCAAGATAGCCGCTGGCGACCGCCGGTGCAACGCTGTCGCTCACGCCTTGTCAGGCGCCTTGGCCGCAAAGGCCGCCTGCTGTTCGGGGGTCGCCTCGGTCTGGTGCAGCGCCTTCCAGTCTGCATAAGGCATGCCATAGATCCGTTCGCGGGCCGCGTCCTTGCTGATCTGCTGGCCGCGTTCGGCCGCGGCGTCGGCATACCAGTTCGACAGGCAGTTGCGGCAGAACCCGGCCAGATTCATCAGGTCGATGTTCTGCACCTCGGGCCGGTCGCGCAGATGCTGGACCAGGCGACGGAAGGCCGCGGCTTCAAGTTCGGTCTGGTTGGTCTGGTCGGTCATGACGCTTGTCCTTCACACTGTCTGTAGGTTCGGCATCGGTGGCGCCGGCATTGGCCGGGCACACATGTCGTTGATCCGCATGTCCAGGGTCGGATAGCGGCCGTTATGGGGCGGCGGCGGTTTCAGTCCAGTGCCGCCAGCGCCGCCGACAGCCCGGCCGCGATCCGCCCGGCCCAGGCGGCGGCCCCGGCCGGATCGGCGATCAGATCCTGGCGGATTTCCAGCGCCACATAAGGCAGGCCGCGACGCTCGCCGTGGATTTCGGTGGTATAGCCGCGCACCAGTTGCAGCGAATAGGGCTGATTGTCACCCACCACGATACCGGTCTGGCGGCCCAGGCTGGCAAGCAGCGGCCGGGCCAGACGGTCATCCCGCCCCCACAGCACGCCGACATGCCAGGGCCGCAGCACGCCCTCCATCCGGTCGGTGCAGGAATGCACCGCAACCAGCGCCGGCCGGCGCCCGGAGGCGACCAGCCGCGTGATCATCCGGTCGATCGCGGCATGATAGGGATGGAAGACGCGGGCCGCGCGGGCGTGATGCTCCTCAGCCGACGCCCCGCGATTGCCCGGCACCTCGATCCCGTCGCTCTGTGCCAGCAGCGAGGCCGGATCGTCGAGGAACCGGTTCACGTCGAGCACCAGACGCGACACGGTGGCGAGCACCGCCGGCGCGCCGAAGGCACCGGCCAGCCGGCGGGTGATGTCGGCCGCCCCGATATCCCAGGCGATATGCAGCCCCAGCACCGCCGGCGGCAGGCCCAGCCCGGCCAGATCAGGCGGGATCACGTTGCTGGCGTGATCGCAGATGAAGATGACATCGGCCATCCGGTCGCCATTGACGATGTCGGGAACGACACGGGTAGCGGCGGAATGGATCGGCATCGGGCGATCGGGCATGCGTGCCTTGCTGTCACAGGACGAGACGACAGGACGAAGACCTCAGAACCATCCGAGGCTAGCAGCCGGCGCCCCCGGAGGCCAGAGCAACGGCGGCGACCAGGTCGGCGGCACCGGCATTGCCCAGATGGTCGAGCAGCACCCGCCCCTTGGCCGCCGTGGCATCGCGCGGCGCGCCGATCACGCCGCTTGCGGTATAGGCGGCCATGCCAAGCTCGGTCAGGCGCGGCCGCTCCCGCGCGCCGTCGGTGGGCGGGAGGTCGGCCGTCACCGCGTCGGGGCACCCCGCGAGCAGGATCGAGGTTTCGATTTCCCCGGCATGCATGTCTTCCGACAGGCTGCGCGCGATCCCGGCGGCGGCGAGCGCCCCGCGCCAATGGTCGCGGCCTGGCAACAGCAGGGTACGCGGGCCACGGCCCGGCAGGTTCAGTTCCTGGGCCACATTCGACAGCACGTAATTGCCGCCATGGGCATTGACGATCGCCAGCACGCCCACCCCCTGCCCGGCCAGCCCGGCGGCCATGTCCTCGACCACGGCCGCCAGCGTGCGGGCGCTGATCCAGACAGCCCCCGGAAAGCCCGCATGCTCCTGCGAACAACTGACCGGCAGCGGTGGCAGCAGCAGGGTCGCCTGCGCCATGTCGGGCGGCAGCGCCCCGTGGACGGCGCCGGCAACGAGCGCCGCGATCAGGCTATCGGTGGTCATCGGCAGATGGGGGCCGTGCTGCTCGAACGACCCCACCGGCAGGATCGCCGCCACCGGCGGATGGCTGCGACGTTCGGGCAATCGCTGATGGATCGGGATCATGGCGGGTTCATTCCTGCCGGGTGGATATCGACGCGGCGTGGTTGTAGGCTTGCGCCCGCAGCATGGCGCGGACCGCGGACCTTACCAAGCCACAGCGATCGCGGCCAGCTTCGCACGGTCCGAGCCCCTATCCTCTCACGCGCAGCGGACAGCCAGATGACACCGCCCTTCAGCCTGCAAGACGACGATGCCCTGCTCCGCCGCCTGTTCGATGTCGGGCTCGCCGCCGCACTGCCCTCGCCCGACCTGCTGCGCCCGCATCTGCCCGAACCGCCCCGGGGCCGCACATTGGTGCTTGGCGCCGGCAAGGCCGCGGCATCCATGGCAGCGGCCATCGAGGCCCTGACCGGCGACTGGCCGGTTCCTCCGCAAGGTCTGGTCATCGCCCCTTACGGGCATGGCGTGCCCACGCAGCGTATCCACGTGGTGGAAGCGGCCCATCCGGTGCCTGACGCGGCCGGCCAGGATGCCAGCGCCGCCCTGATCGCCGCCGCCGGCACGCTTGGTCCTGACGATCTGCTGCTGGCGCTGATCTCAGGCGGTGGCTCGGCACTGGCGGCGGCGCCGGTGGCGGGGGTGACACTCGACGACAAGCGCGCGGTCACCCGCGCCCTGCTGGCGTCAGGCGCGCCGATCGGCGCCATCAATACCGTCCGCAAGCATCTGTCGGCGATCAAGGGAGGGCGTCTGGCCGCGGCGGCGGCGCCGGCGCGGATCGTGACCCTGGCGATCTCCGACGTCGCCGGCGACGACCGGTCCACCATTGCCTCAGGCCCCACCGTGCCCGATCCGACGACACTGACCGATGCCCGCGCGGTGCTGACCCGTTTCGGCATCACGCCGCCGCCATCGGTGGCGGCGGCCCTGAACGATCCGGGGAACGAGACCCCGAAGCCCGGCGACACCGCCTTCGCCCGTGCCGGTTATCGGATGATCGCAACCCCCATGCTGTCGCTGGATGCCGCGGCCGCGGAAGCCCGACGCCTGGGCCTGTCGCCGCTGGTGCTGGGCGACCGGATCGAGGGCGAGGCCCGGGAGGTCGGCCGCGCGCTGGCCGGCATGGCGCTTTCCGTCGCGGCCCATGGCCAGCCGGTGGCGGCACCCGCCGTGCTGCTGTCGGGTGGTGAAACCACGGTGACGGTGCGGGGCAACGGCCGGGGTGGCCGCAATGTCGAATGGCTGCTGGCGGCGATGCTGGCGCTGGATGGTCATGCCGGCATCCATGCGCTGGCGGCAGACACCGACGGCATCGACGGCGCCGAGCGGATCGCCGGCGCCGTGATCCACCCCGACAGCATCGCCCGTGCCCGGGCGCTTGGCCTGGACCCGGTGGCCATGCTTGAGAACAACGATGCCCACAGTCTGTTCGAGGCGCTGGGCGATCAGGTCGTCACCGGTGCCACCCGCACCAATGTCAACGACTTCCGCGCCATCCTGATCAGATAGCGGCCAGCCGGCGGCCAGCCCGCTGCCAGCCCGCTGCCAGCCGGCTATACCATGCCGTCGGCGGCCCAGCCGGCCAGCACCTCAGGGGTGACCGGCAGCCAGTCGGGCAATGGCGGGTTCGACGGGTCGCCGTGATAGGCGGCAATCCAGCCGAGCGCGCGGGCGTTGAGGTCGATCATCAAGGCATACAGATCCAGCGCCAGACGCGCATCGGCAATGCCGATGCGCGGGATCTCGGCGCCCAGCCGGCGGGGCATGGTGGTGTGGTCCAGCCCGGCATTGACCCGCTGATGAGCGGTGGCGGTGTCATCGGCCGCTTCACCGATGCCGGCGGCGGCCAGCCAGTCATTGGTGGGGTTGGGGGCGCCGGGCAGGCCTTCGGTCACGATCAGCGCCGGCAGGAAGGCGGCCGGCGCCCGTTCGGCAATCTGGCCCAGCAGTTCGACATAGGCCGTGAACGGCGGCAGCGGCAGGCTGGCCGGCACTGCCTGCGCATCCAGCCCCACGGCGATACAGGCGGCCAGTTCATGGGCCTCGTGGCCGCTTTCCTCGACATGATAGCGCCGCATCCGCGCCCGCAGGCCTGACCGCAGCCCCATGCGCATCGCCGGCAGGAAGATATCGGTGATCCGCGCCGACACATGGTACTGGGCCAGATAGATGCCGCGCGCCAGCGCCAGGGCCTGATCGGGTGCCGCCCCCCGCAGCAGCGCCCCCAGCCGGTCGGCCCCGGCCGCCGCCACCAGTGACGGGGTCGCGGCTTCAGCCGCATGGATCAGGCCGATACCCGTCAACGGCAGATCGATATCCGCCGGCAGCAGCGCCCGGCGCCCGGCACCGGGCAGCCCGGCCAGCACCAGACCGGTCACCAGCACGCCCAGATGGCGTTCCACCTCGGCGGCATCATACAGGCAACCATCCGGCAGCAGCGGGCCGGGCATCGCCGCCACCGCCGGCACCACCCGGGTCAGCAGCCGGCCGGCCGCGATCAGGCTGGCGGGTGCGGTCACCGCCCAGCCATCGACCAGGGCGGTCAGCACCGCGTCATGAAAGCCTGTGCGGCCGGATGCCAGCAGCGGCGGCGCGAATGGCCCGGTGGCCACCCCGCCCGCCACCAGATGCCGGGTCCGCTCCAGCAGATCGGCCCCCAGCCGGTCGACCGCGTTATCATCCACCGATGACAGGCGGCGCGCCGCCGCCAGCCAGCCGGCGGCGCGGTCCACCGCCCGCGCGATCCGCGCGCGATCGGCGGTCAGGCTGTCGGCGCCGTCATCGGCTTCCGCCACCAGCCCCAGCCGGTCCAGGCATTCGATCAGATCGACCAGGCCATCGGGGCCGGGATCGCCGCCGGCCAGGCGCTGGCGGGCACGCCGGGCAGCATCGTCGGCGATCTGCCGCCAGCCCCCGTCATCGGGATCGGTCAGCCGGGCCAGCAAGGCGGCCAGCACGTCCGCGTCGATGCCATCGGGGGCCAGATCGGCCATGATCGCGCCCCGGCGGATCCGCAGGCCGCCATCGCCCGCGGCCTCCACCCGGTCCAGCACCAGCCGCGGCCGGCGATAGGCACCCACGCTCCACGGGGCCGGTTCGTCATCCGGGTGCGGCATCGCGGTCATGACGGCACACGGCCGTTGCCGGCCACCGCCCGCCGCGAGGCCGGCAGGCGCAGCGCCGGGCGCACGTCATCGCCGGGCCCGTAATGATGCAGGATGCGCCGTTCCAGACGGTCGAAGCCTTCCAGAAGCTGCACCGCCGCCTTCAGCACCACCAGCACCTGTTCGGCACCGACGAAATCGCGCAGCGCCATCAGACGCGCGGAGATGTCGCCATGGCCGCCATCGTCATTCAGCCCGGCATGCCAGACCAGCGGCGACCAGAACCCGTCCGGCAGGTCCAGCGCCCGGGCCCGCGCCACCAGCAGATCATGAAACGTCGCGGCCGGTCGCTCGAACAGGAACAGCAGCGCCTCGAAGCTGACCGGATCCTGCGCCGCCAGCACGCCGAGTGTGACGGTCAGCGCGAAGCTTTCCGGCAGCGGCACCAGATCGTCGAGCAGGTCTTCATCCAGACCGACCGCGCCCAGAGCCTGGGCGAGCGTGCGGTCATGCCCCACCTCGTCGGCCAGAAAGCGCTCCATCAGCCGGGTGCGGGCCGGCGGGCCGGCATGGGCCAGGGCCGGCGCCACGGCCCGTGGCCCCATCCGGACGATCTGATGATATTCGATCGCATAGCCCACCACCTGGGCGCGCGACGCGCTGCCCTCGGCGAAGGCATGGGCCAGGCTGCCGGTGCAGATCCGGCGTTCGGCGGCGGCGATGAACCGGCGGAGTTCCCGCATCGCCTGCACGCCCGACACGCCGCGCACCTGCCCCGGATCGGCATCGTCCAGCAGCCCCAGCCCGTCGAGCGTCGACAGCAGCCCGTCCAGGCCATCGGCGAAGCCGGGCGCCACCGCCGCCAGCCGCGCGCGATCGGCCCCCGTGCCCAGGGCCTGCATCAGCCGCACCGCCTCGTCGGCACCTTGGGGCAGGATGTCGATCACACAGCCCTGATCGCCATAGTCCAGCCGGACATGATCGGCCGCACAGTCGACACCGACACCCGCCCGCAGCCGTGGCCGGCGCGGCACCGGCGGCAGGGCGGCCGCCGGATCGGCGGTCAGCGGCAGGGCGATCGACATCAGCACGGTGTCGGGCGCGAAGCTTTCCACCCGCCGCAGCCGGTCGCCCGGTGCGGCATAGTGATCGAGGATCGCCGAATAGAAATCGTCATACAGCGCGACGAACAGGTCGAGCCCGTCCGAGACCCGGCGGATGTCATCCTCGCCCACCCCATCCAGCGCATCGAAGATCTCGCGGGTCAGCATGCCATGTTCGCCGGTCATGTTGATGCCGGCATGGGCGCGGATCGGCCCCACGAAGGCCTCGTCCAGCCCCCGGCGTTCGGCCGCGGTCACGAAGCTGTCGACGGCGATGTCGCGCCCCTCCAGCACCCCCAGCGTGGCGAAGAACAGCAGCGGATCGGTGCGGGCCCAATGGCTGAGGGCGTTGGCCAGCGCCATGGTTTCCGGCAGCGGCACGGTCCGGGCCAGCATCTCGCGGTCGATGCCCACCGACACCAGCGCCTTCAGGATCAGCTCGTCATGGCCGGTTTCCTCGGCATAGAAGCGGTTCATCGCAACGCGCGCGGGCGTGCTGCCGGTCCAGGCCAGGACCGGGCTGTCGAACCAGCTCTCCCGGAACAGGAAGTGATAATTCTCGATCGCCATGCCGTGAAACACCCGCTCGGGCACCGCATGCGGATCATCCAGCATCGCCCGCCAGAACCGGTTGCGATAGAGCGTCCTGAACAGCAGCCGGTTGGTGCGGTCTTCCAAAGCCAGCAGTGCCGCACGGCCCGATCGGGCATGGGGTGCCGCCACCTCGTCGATCAGGTCGTGGGCGGCCAGATCGTCGATCAGCCGGCCGATGCCCTGGCCGACGGCGCTTCCCGCCGCCCGCACCAGATCGGCGGTACCGGCGCCACCATCGATCAGCCGCAGCACCTGACCCAGCGCGCGGGCATCGATACCCTCGGGTGCCAGGATAAAGCGGCTGTCGCCGCGATCGAGCGACAGACCGCCGGCATCCTCGACGATCCGGGCGGCAAGCCTGGGCTTCAGAGGGCGGGCGGTGGATGGATCAGGGCTGTGCATGGCGGCTGGCACCTCCGGACGAAGCGACGGGGACCGGACCGGACCGGGTCAGGACTTGAAGGCAGAGGGGTCGCCGCCGCCAAAGGCGGCGGCGACAGCCGCACCCGACACGGCGCCCGCGGGGCGGCGTGCGGCCGGGTCCAGCATCACGTCGACGATCGCCGGCACACCCTGTTCGGCGGCACGGCGGGCACGTTCAAGCGCCGGGCGGATATCACGCGCGCGCTCCACCCGTTCGCCATGGCCGCCCAGCGCCTCGGCCAGCCGGTCATAGCGCGCATGCCGGCTCAACGACTGGGCGTCGAGGCAGCGATCGCCAAAGATATCGGCGTGGAAATTGCGCATCTCGCCCCAGGCGCCGTCATTGCCGATCAGCACCACGAAGCCCAGGCGCTGGCGCACCGCGCTGTCGATTTCCATGGCATTGAACCCGAAGGCGCCATCGCCCATCACCGCCAGAACCGGCGCCTGCGGCCGGGCAAGGCGGGCCGCCATCGCAAAGGGCAGCCCCACGCCCAGGCAGCCGAAGGGGCCGGGGTCCAGCCAATGACCAGGGCGTCCGACCTGGATGGCGCCGGCGGTTTCGGCAATCACGTCGCCGCCATCGCCGATCGTCACCGTGTCGGCGTCGACGTCGGCGAAGCGCGCCGCCTCGGCGGCGAAACGGGCATGATCGATGATACCGTCCTCATCGACCAGCCGCGCCGCCCGTGCTGTCGCCGCGCGGACATCGCGCGCCTTCAATCCCTGCAACCAGTCACCCGGCGCCCGGTGGCCGCCGGCTTCGAACGCCTCGGCCAGTGCGGTGACGAACCGGCGCGGACAGGCGGTGATGCCCATCACCGCACCGCGATTGCGGCCCAGCCGTGACGGATCGGCATCGACATGAACCACGACCGCATCAGGATGGAACAGCGGCGGCTGGCCATAATTCAGCCGGAAATCGAAATCGACCCCGATCGCCAGCACCAGATCAGCCCGCGGCAGAGCGCGTGCCCGGTCGGATGCGATCATCGCCGGATGATCGGGGGGCAGGATGCCGCGCGCCGCACCATTGGCAAAGACCGGGCAGCCGGTCTCACGCGTCAACCGGTCCAGCGCCGCCTCGGCACCCGCCCAGTACACCCCTGAGCCCACCAGGATCAGCGGCGCGCGGGCCGCGCGCAGCAGGGCGGCGGTCTTGGCCACGGCATCCGGGTCGGCGCCCGGCCCGTGGCTCTGGCCGCGCCCGCCCGCCAGCGCCACCTGATCGGCCGGCATCCGGGTCATCAGCAGATCGAAGGGCAGATCGATGGCGACCGGCGCCGGTCGCGGCACCATGGCCGCGGCGGCCGCCTCGGCAATGACCGACGGCAGCCGCCAGGCATCCAGCGGCAGGGCCGCCACCCGGGTCACCGGCTTCAGCATGTCAAGCTGCGGCGCTTCCTGAAGCGCGCCCATGCCGTCGGTCGCGATCGGGTTGCGGCCGCAGAGCAGCATCAAGGGGCTGCCCGCCGACCAGGCATTGGCAACCGCGACCGCCGCCCCCGCGACGCCGGGGCCTGCGGTCGCGGCACTGGCCTGCACCTGCCGGGTCAGCCGCGCCATGGCATCGGCCGCATGGGCGGCGGCCTGTTCATGGCGGAAATCCACCAGCCGGACGCCGGCGCGGTCGCAACCGTCGAACAGCGGCGACAGATGGCCGCCGGTCAGGGTGAACAGGTGGCCGATGCCAAGCTGCGCCAATTGGGCTGCGACCACCGTGCCGCCATGCACCAGCGCCGGCGCTGGTGCCTGAACAGGAGTCGGAGCGGTCGCCAGACTGTCGCCAGCCTCGGCGATACCGGCCGATGATGAGGTGCGGAGCTGTGACATGGCATCGGATGTTTGGGGGATGGGCGGCATGGTGTCCGGGCGGACCGTGCGCACCGTGCCGGCCCGACGGACCGGCATGGTGCGCACGCCTGGGATCAGAGGTGCACGGCGATCAGCACCGGCTTCTCCTGGGTGGCCGGACGGACCTGGACCAGGAATGTCCGGCCACCGGTCAGCCCAGTGCGGAGCGCGATGTCGGGCTCCTTCGCATCAAGCCCCAGCTTGGCGACGGCGTCCTTCACTTCGACCATATTGTCGGCCATGGCGTTGCCCTTTTCGGGGGTTATCGAAACGGTTTTATTCTACCAAAGGTTAAATTGGAGTCACGCGTATTAGTGCATAAATTCTCGCTGCCATTGAATTTAGAGTTGCGCCCCCTGCTCGGCGCCAGTGCGCTTGCCATTTGTTTCGTCACGCGATTTTGAGTCTCCGCTGATGCAGCTGACGCGGTATGCTGGCAGTGCCCCCAAAAACCCGAGGTTGCAGAATGCCAGTTTCCGCCGCCGTCGACGCCGACATCCGATCGCATATCGAGGCCTGGCTGCCCGAGATGATCAGCCTGCGCCACCATCTGCACCGCCATCCTGAACTGTCCTTTCAGGAACACGACACCGCGGCACTGGTGGCCGACAGGCTGACCGGCTGGGGATATGAGGTGCATCAGGGTCTGGCCGGTACCGGCGTGGTCGGCACCCTGCGCCTTGGCGACGGGCCGGCATCGGTCGGCATCCGCGCGGATATGGATGCCCTGCCGATCCTTGAGACCACCGGGCTCGACTATGCCAGCATCCATGATGGCCGGATGCATGCCTGCGGCCATGACGGCCACACCGCTATACTGCTGGCGGCGGCGCGCTGCCTGGCTGAACGGCGCCGGTTCGACGGCACGTTGCGGGTGATCTTTCAGCCGGCCGAGGAACATGGCGGCGGCGCCCGCCGGATGATCGAGGACGGGCTGTTCCAGATCCTGCCGGTCGACCGGATCTTCGGGCTGCACAACATGCCGGGGCTGCCGACCGGCGTGTTCGGCTTCAGGCCGGGTCCACTGACGGCTGCGAATGACGACATCGTCATCACCATCCGCGGCAAGGGCGGCCACGGCGCTTTTCCCGACACCGCCATCGACCCGATCGTGGCCGGCGCCGCCATCGTCATGGCCCTGCAGGGCATCGTGGCGCGCAATGTGCCGGCGGCCCGCCCGGCAGTGATCACGGTCGGCAGTTTCCATGCCGGCACCGCCGCCAACGTCATTCCGGACGAGGCGGTGCTGCAGCTGAGCATCCGCACCACCGACCCCGACACGCGCCGTCTGGTGATCCGCCGCATCCACGAGGTCGCCGAGGCCCAGGCCGCCAGTTGCGGCGCATCGGCAACGTTGGAGGTCCATGCGGGATATCCCGCCGTGATCAACGATCCCGCGGCCACCGCCTTTGCCCGCGACGCGGCCTGCCGGATGTTCGGTCAGGCGCGGGTGCACGACATCGCGGATGCCGCCATGGGCAGCGAGGATTTCGCCTTCATGCTGGAGGCCGTGCCCGGCTGCTATCTGGTCGTCGGCAATGGCGACGGCACTGGTCCCACCGCCTGCATGATCCACAACCCCGGCTACGACTTCAACGATCACATACTGGGCGATGCAGCCGCCCTGTGGGTGGGGGTTGCGGAAGCATCACTTCAAGGATGACGTAACAATGATGGTTGGGGGGTGCTTTGTTCACAATCTCACGCGTATGATTGTGAACGCCCCTCACAGACCCGAGCCCAAAGCCGGGCCGCCCGTGTGATTCCGGACCGGAACTGCATGCCCCCCACCGGATCCGCTGATCGCGTTGTATCTGCGCGCCCGATCAGCCAACGCAGCAATCCCCCGTCGAGGCACCGCGGCGCCCGACGGATCCTGACAATCGTCATGGTGATCGGCTTCTGGCTTACGGGGCTGGGGCTGGCGGGGCTGGGGCTTGCCGGAGTGGCTTCCGGCACACCGGCACATGCCGATCCACCGCCCGGGCTCGCCGTCACCGGCCATGAATCCGGCATGCGGATCGCACCGGTAGCCCAGATCCTTGAAGACCCGCTGCGCCGGATGACCGTTACCGAGGCCCGCGCCGCCACCGATGGCTGGCGGGCGATCGACGGCGACACCGTCACACTTCCCCTATCCGGGTCGGTGTGGTGGGTGCGCTTCTCGCTGGTCAACCCCACCAGCGCCACCGTCCGCAGCGTCATCGACCTGGGCACCGCCCAACAGGATTATACCAGCTGGTATGTCCTTGAACCCGACGGCCGGCTGCTGCTGGAAAACCACACCGGCGACCGGCTGGCCTTCGACAGCCGGCTGCTGGCGCATCGCGACCTGACATTGCCGCTGTGGGTGCCGGCCGGCGAGACGCGCGAGATCTATCTGCGTCTCGACAGCCATGACGGCCTGTTCGCGATGATGCCGTTGCGGCTGTACGACGTGTCCAGCTTCTTTGCCGCCAGCACCCGCGAGGGCCTGCTGCTGTCGCTGTTCCACGGCGGGCTGGTCTCGCTGGCGGTGTTCAACCTGCTGCTGTTCATCTCGACGCACCAGACGCAGATCGGGCTGTATGTCGTGCATCTGCTGGCCTTCCTGCTGGCCAGCGCCAGTTTCCGCGGCTTCACCTTTCAGTATCTGTGGCCGGGCAGTCCCATCTTCCACAACGTGGTGACGGTATCAGCGGTCATCCTGGCCTTCGTATCCGGCAGCGTGTTCGTGATGCGCTATGTCCGCTTGCACCGATATGTATCCTGGATCACCCGTGATGGCCTGCGCGGGTTGATCCTGCTCAGTCTGGCCGGCATGGTGCCGGCCGCGTTCGGCCATTACTTGACGACGGTGATCTGGACACTGGTCGGGCTGTTTCTGATCGTGGCGGTCTATCTGCTCAATGTCCGGCTGCTGATCCGCGGCGTGCGCGAGGCACGGTTCACCGTCCCGGCCTTTCTGGCGCTGATCATCGCGGTGACGCTCTATTACCTGCAATTGGGTGGCATCATTCCCAATCGAGGGCTTGCGGTCTGGCCGCTGCTGGTCGGCGCCTCGGTCGAACTGATGCTGCTGGCTTATGGTCTGGCCGATTCCATGAACCAGCAACGCGAGCGTCGCTTCGCGGCTGAACGTCAGGCCGAAGCCGCCCGCCGCGACATGGCCGAGATTGAACGTCGCGCCGCCCATGCGGCCCGCCATGATGAATTGACCGCGCTGCCCAACCGGCTCCACGCGGAAGAGCGGCTGAACGCCGCGATCGATCGCGGCCGGCCGATTGCCCTGCTGCATCTGGCATTGGATAATTTCCGCACCGTGAACGAAAGCCTGGGCCATGCCGGGGGCGATGCCGTGCTTCGGCAACTGGCCCGCCGGCTGGAGATCGCCTGCGGGCCGCAAGGTCTGGCGGCACGCTTGCTGGCCGACGAATTCGCCATCCTGCTGCCCGGCGCCGACAGTGATGGGGCGGTACCGCTTGCCGACCAGGTTCAGAGGCTGCTGGCGGCACCGTTTCAAGTGGCCGGCAGTGACATCTCGGTCGATTGCCGGATCGGCATCGCCGCCTTCCCCGCAGATGGCCGGACATCGGACGATCTGTTCAGGCGGGCCGCGATCGCGGTTCAGGATGCCGCGCGCATGCCGGGACGGCTGCAAATCTATCAGCAGGGGCGCGACGATGCCTATCGTCGCCGGATCAGCCTGATCCGCGATCTTCGCCACGCCGCCGACGAGGGTCAGTTCCGGCTACATTATCAACCCAAGATCGATATCCGGACCGGGCAGGTGGTGGCGGCCGAAGCCCTGCTGCGCTGGCAGCACCCGCTGTATGGCATGGTCTCGCCAGCCGAATTCATCCCACTCGCCGAACACACCGGCAGCACCCGCAGCCTGACCCACTGGGTGCTGGCCGAGGCCACCCGGCAGTTGGAAATCTGGGCCGGCCGCGGTTTCGCCATCGGGCTGTCGGTCAATATTTCGGCGCTGGACCTGCAGGATGCCGATCTGGTGCCCTATGTCGGCCAATTGCTGAAGCGGCATGGCGTGGGGGCCGGTCAGTTGACGCTGGAGATCACCGAAAGCGCGGTGATGACCGATCCGGCACATGCGCTGGTCGTGCTGAACGCGCTGAGAGCCTGTGGCGTGGTGCTGTCGGTCGACGATTTCGGCACCGGCTATTCATCGCTCGCCCATCTGAAACGGCTGCCGGTGCAGGAATTGAAGATCGACCAGTCGTTCATCCGGGATCTGAGCGAGACCAGTGACGATGCGGTGATCGTGCGTTCCACCATCGACATGAGCCACAGCCTCAGTCTGAGCGTGGTTGCCGAGGGGGTGGAAACCCTCGACAGCCTGCACCTGCTGAACGTCTGGGGGTGCGACATCGCCCAGGGCTATGTCATCAGCCGGCCGCTGCCGCCACAGGTATTCGAGGACTGGTTGATTGAACGCCAGCGCGGGGCGGCCACAGACGATCAGGGCATTGCCGAGGCCTGAACGCCGGGATCATGCGCCCCCGATCATGCCGCCTGGGCGGCAATCAGCTGCGCATAGAGTGCTGCATCGATATTGCCGCCCGACAGCACCACGCCGATCCGCCCGCAGCCGGCAAGCCGCCCTGCGGCGGCATCGGCCATCGCACCGGCCAGGGCCGCGGCGCCGGCGCCCTCGGCCAGGTTATGGGTATCGTCATGAAAGGCCCGCACGGCCGCGACGATCTGTTGCTCCGGCACCGTCACGAACCGGTCGACACCACGCGCAATGATGTCGAGCGCGAACGGGTCCGGCGCCCGGCAGGCGATGCCGTCGGCAAAGGTCGTGGCCGTGTCGGTGGTGATCCGTCGTCCGGCCGCGAATGACAGCGCATAGGCCGGGGCGCCTTCGGCCACCACACCGATGATCCGGGTCTGAAGCCCAAGCGCATCGCGGGCCCGCACGGCACCGCAAATCCCCGAGCCCATGCCGACCGCCACATACAGCCGGTCCAGCGCCGGCGCCGCACGGAACAGTTCCAGCGCCTGGGTGGCGGCGCCATCGGCGATATCGGGCGACACCGGCGGCACCAGGGCCGCCCGCCCGCCTGCCTCGGCGATCAGCGCCGCCGCATGATCCCGCGCCGCCTGATAGTCGACGCCATGCTCCACGACCGCGGCACCCAATGCCCGCATCGCCGCGTTCTTATCGGGGCTGTTGCCCAGCGGCACCACGATGGTGGCGGCAAGACCGTGGCGCCGGGCCGCGAAAGCGACGGCCTGACCGTGATTGCCACGGGTCGCGGCGACCAGACCGGTCAGCTCCGGCAGCACTGCCACCAGCCGCGCGACATGCACCAAGGCCCCGCGCAGCTTGAAGGCGCCGACGGGGCTGTGGTTGTCGTGCTTGACCCAGGTCTCCACACCCAGCCTTGCGCTCAGCAAGGGCCAGGCATATTGCGGGGTCGGCGCCATCGCCTCACCCACGATCCGTGCCGCTGCGTCCAGTGCTGCGATCTCTGCGCCGGCCTGTGCCCCGATCCGTGCCATGTGTCCTGCTCCCGCCAGACCGCTATTGTCCTTAGGACAATAGCGGTTATATCTGTTCTGTATCAGATGATTATATGCGACATTGTCGCGATATCAGGACACGCCTTTGCGGGCCTGCGGTCAACGCGGCGATTGTCCTGAGGGCAAGATTGAACGGGGAAGCGGAGTAATGATCACGGGGCGCTCATGACCGTCACAGGGGATGTGCCGCAGGCACTGCTCGACACCTGGCGCGCCGCTGTTGCCGCCGCGCGCGGTGGTGCTGTCTATCGCGCGCTGGCCGATGCGATTGCCGCCGATATCGCGGCGGCGCGGCTGGCGCCGGGGGCGTCGCTGCCGCCCCAGCGCCGGCTGGCCTGGACGCTGGATACCGCCATCGCCACCGTCACCCGCGCCTATGCGGATTTGTCGGCACGCGGGCTGATCACCGCCGAAACCGGCCGTGGCACCCGGGTCGGGCGCCGGCGCCGCGCCGATGACGGCGTGATCGCCCCCCGGCTGGAGCCGGCCACGCGCGACGCGGGCTCCCGCCGACGGCCGCAGCCGCGCGCCGCCGCCGGCGAGGATGGCCGGATGTCGATGGCGGCCGATGCGCATGCCGAGGGCGCCGCCGGCCCGATCGACTTGTCCCCGATCGACCTGTCCCCGATCGACCTGTCCCCGATCGACCTGTCATTGGCCCAGCCGGCCGACCCCGCGGCGGCGGCGGCACTCGCCCGGACACTGACCGCGATGGCCGGGTCCGATGGTCTTCTGGCCAGCCTGCTGGCCTATCAGCCGGCGCGGGGTGCCGCCCGCCACCGGGCGGCCGGCCGGCAATGGCTGGGCCGCGGCGGCTGGCTGCCCGATCCGGAGCGGCTGACGGTGACGGCCGGCGCGCAGCATGCGCTGGTGGTGGCCCTGGCGGCGGTGGCGGCCCCAGGCGACAGCATTGCGGTGGAGTGCCTGGCCAATCCGTCGATCCTGGCCGCGGTCCGGTTTCGTGGGGTGCGGCTGAAGCCGCTGCCGATCGATGCCGAGGGCGCCGACCCGGCGGCGCTGGACCGGATGGCCGCGGAAGATGGCCGGCTGCGCGCCGCGATCCTGCAGCCCAGCCTGCACAACCCGACCGGCGCCATCATGTCGCCGGCCCGGCGTGCGATGCTGGCACAGGTCGTGACCAACCGCGGCCTGCTGCTGATCGAAGACGACGTTCATGCGCCTCTCGGGCTTCCCGGCGCTCTGCCAGCGCCGGTGGCGGCCCTGATTCCCGACAGCACAGTGCTGATCGGCAGCCCGTCGAAGGTGCTGGGGCCGGGCTTGCGCACCGGCTGGCTGGCGGCGCCTGCATCGCTCGACGACCGCATCTCGGCGGCACTCTGGGCCTCGGCCTGGATGGCGCCGCCGCTGGGGGCCGAGGTCGTCAGCCGCTGGATCGCCGACGGCATGGCCGCCAGCCTGACCGCATCGGCGCGCGCGGCCAATATCCGCCGCCGCGAGCTTCTGGCCCGGCGGCTGCCCGGGCTGGACATGACCCGGGACCGGGCATGCGCGCAGGCCTGGATCAGGCTGCCGGACGACTGGGATCCCGATCGTTTCGCCGATGCGGCCGAAGCCGCCGGCGTCAGGGTGGCACCGGCCCGCGCCTTCACGGTCGCACCCACACCGGTGCCGGTGGCGGCGCGGATCTCGCTGGCCGCCGCGCCGGATGACGCGGTGTTCCTGCAGGCGCTCGACCGGCTGGCCGCCCTGCTCGGCGCCCGCGAGCCCCATGGTCGCACCCGTCCTATCGCGTGATACGCTGGCAGACCCTGAAAATAAAAGTCATATTGGTTGAGATTTTCTGCACCATCACGTTGCAATCTCAGCCACAGGGTGTCCGCCGTGACAACAGGTATCCAGGCCCTGCTCGCCTTCCTGCCGATCCTGGTGGCGGGGGTGATGCTGATCGGTCTGCGCTGGCCCGCGCGCCGCGCCATGCCGATCGTCTATATCCTCACCATCGCCATCGCCCTTGGGTTGTGGGGGGTCAGCGTCAACCGGGTGATCGCCTCCACCCTTCAGGGGCTGATCCAGACCGCCGGCCTGCTCTGGATCATCTTCGACGCGATCCTGCTGCTCAACACGCTGAAATATTCCGGCGGCATCGCCGCGATCCGCTCGGGTTTCGCCGCCATCAGCCCCGACCGGCGGGTTCAGGTGATCCTGATCGCCTGGCTGTTCGGATCGTTCATCGAGGGCGCATCAGGCTTCGGCACGCCGGCCGCCGTGGCGGCCCCCTTGATGGTGGCGGTGGGCTTTCCGGCCGCGGCGGCGGTGGTCTTCGGCATGATGATCCAGTCGACGCCGGTCTCGTTCGGCGCGGTGGGCACGCCGCTGATCGTCGGCGTCCAGACCGGGCTCGACCGGGCGGCACTGGATGCGCGCCTGCTGGCCGAAGGGTCGGGCTGGGAGGACTTCTTCCGGCTGATCACCTCGGAAGTGGCGATCCTGCATGCGATCTGCGGCACGCTGATGCCGCTGTTCCTGATCATGGTGATGACCCGCTTCTTCGGCCGCAACAGGTCATGGACCGAAGGCCTCTCGATCCTGCCCTTCGCGATCTTCGCGGCCTTTGCCTTCACCATTCCCTATATGCTGGCCGGCGTGTTCCTGGGCGCCGAATTCCCGTCGCTGCTGGGGGGGCTGGCCGGGCTGGCCGTGGTGGCGATGGCGGCCCGCGCAGGCTTTCTGATCCCGCGCGACCGCTGGGATTTCGCCCCGCCCGCCGAATGGCCCGAGGGCTGGATCGGCCGGATCGAGATCCGGCTCGACCAGATCACCGCCCGCCGGATTCCGGTGGCCCTGGCCTGGGCACCCTATGTCCTGCTCGCGATCATCCTGGTGGTCAGCCGCACGGTGCCCGCGGTTGGCGATGCGCTCAAATCGGTGACCTTCGCCGCCCGTGGCATCCTGGGCGAGACCGGTATCAACGGCGATTTCGCGCTGCTTTATCTGCCGGGCGGCATTCTGGTCATCGTCTGCCTGGCGACGCTCGTCCTGCACCGGATGGCGATGGGCGATTTCGGCCGCGCGGTCCGCGACAGCGCCGGCACCCTCGCCGGCGCCGGCTTTGTGCTGATCTTCACCGTGCCGATGGTGCGGGTGATGATCAATTCGGGCGTCAATGCCAATGATCTGGCCAGCATGCCGGTCACCATGGCGCGTTTCGTCGCCGACAGCATGGGCCATGTCTATCCGCTGTTCGCACCCGCCGTCGGCGCCCTTGGCGCCTTCCTCGCCGGATCGAACACGGTGTCGAACCTGATGCTCAGCCAGTTTCAGTTCAGCGTTGCCGAACTGCTGGGCCTGTCGGGCGCGCTGATGGTGGCCGGCCAGTCGGTGGGGGCCGCCGCCGGCAACATGATCGCCATCCACAACGTGGTTGCGGCATCCGCCACCGTCGGCCTGCTGGGCCGTGAAGGCTCGACACTCAGGATCACCATTCTGCCGACGATCTATTATGTGCTGCTGACCGGCGTTCTACTGCTGCTGGGGTTCCATGGTCTGGGGCTCGGCGATCCGCTGGTCGGTGCCACCGGCTGACCGGCATCGCGCGGCGGGGCTGACGAGGCCGTGGCAGCGATGGCATGATAAGGCCGACAAGCCCTCTGCCCCCGGCTGCGCCATCCCGCAGCGGCCGGCCATGAAAGCCCGGATCATGCTTGCCCGCCTCCGCCGATCAGCCGCTGCCGGCGCGATCGCCGCCCTGTTCGTCGCCACGGCCGCCATGGCGCAGCCGGCGCCCGGCGGGGCGCCGTCGATGACCGACGGCCGTGCCGCGCCGGAAGCCGCGACCGGCCGTGCCGCCGCCCGCGCGCCGGTCGTCACCACCCGCACCATGGTTGTGGCCGCCCATCCGCTGGCGGTCCAGGCGGGGCGCGCGGTCCTGGCCGAAGGCGGCAGTGCCGCCGATGCCGCCATCACCGTGCAACTGATGCTGAACCTGCTGGAGCCGCAATCCAGCGGCATCGGCGGTGGCGCCTTCGTGCTCTATCACGATGCGATGACCGGCCGCCTTACCACTCTGGACGCGCGCGAGACCGCCCCGGCCACCGCCGGCCCGGACCTGTTCCTCGGCCCCGATGGCGAACCGATGAGCTTCCGCGCGGCCGTGCCCGGCGGGCGATCGGTCGGCGTGCCCGGCGTGCCGGCCCTGATCCACGCGCTGCATGAGACATATGGCCGCCTGCCGCTCGCCCGACTGTTCGCGCCGGCGATCGCGCTGGCCGAAGCGGGTGTGCCGGTCTCGCCACGGCTGGCCGGCCTGCTCGCCGACCCGCGTTATTCGGCATCGCTGCGCGCCGATGCCGCCGCGACCGCCCATTTCTATCCCGGCGGTACGCCGGCCACGGCCGGCATGCTGCTGCCCAACCCGGCCTTTGCCGAAACCCTGCGGCTGATGCGCGACCAGGGCCGTGCCGCCGTCTATGGCGGGCCGGTGGGTGCCGATATCGTCGCCGCCGCCGCAGGCCGGGCCGACAATCCCGGGCGCATCGCGGAAGGCGATCTTGCCGCCTATCAGGTGATCGAGCGCAGCCCGGTCTGCGTGCCCTATCATCAGCACAGGGTCTGCGGCATGGGGCCGCCATCCTCGGGCGGGCTTGCGGTCGGCCAGATCCTGGGGCTGTTGGACCGCCTGCCATTGCAGGCCGACAAGGGGCCGCTCGCCCTGCCCAACGTCACCCTGCTGGCCGAGGCCTCGAAGCTCGCCTTCGCCGACCGCGACCGCTGGGTGGCAGACCCGGATATGGTCGACGTGCCAACCGCGGGGCTGCTCAATCCGGTCTATCTGGACGCCCGCGCCCACAGCATCGAAGCCGGGCGGGCGATGGATGTGCCGGCGCCATCGGGCATGCCGCCCGGCGCCCGCTCACTGGCGATGGCCGCCGACCCCGGCCGCCACGAGAACGGCACCTCGCACATCTCGATCGTCGACGGCAGCGGCAATGTGCTGTCGATGACCACCAGCATCGAGGGCGCCTTTGGATCGGGCGTGTTCGTGCGCGGTTTCCTGCTCAACAATCAGCTCACCGATTTCTCGTTCCGGCCCGAGATCGATGGCCGACCGGTGATCAACCGGGTCGAGCCCGGCAAGCGGCCGCGCAGTTCCATGGCCCCCACCATCGTCTATGACGGCGACCAGCGCCCGGCGATCGTCGCCGGGTCGCCCGGTGGCAGCCGGATCATCGGCTATGTCACCGGCGCACTGACCGCGATGATCGACCACGGGCTGGACCCGCAGGCGGCGGCGGAACAGCCGCATGTCCTGAACCGCAACGGCCCCACCGAGATCGAGGCCGGCACCGCGGCCGAGGCGCTGATCCCCGCCCTGACCCTGATCGGCGACGACACCGCCACGGCCGAGATGACCAGCGGCCTGAACCTGATCCGCATCAACGCCGATGGCAGCCTGACCGGCGGATCGGACCCGCGCCGCGAAGGCATCGCCGCCGGTGACTGAGTTGATGACAGATCCCGACATGCCGACCAGCCCCGCCCTGCATGTCGACATCCGCCACGGCGACCTGCCGGCACCCCCATCGGCCGCGCCACGCGATCAGGGGCCGCTGATCCGGATCGAGGATGATCTGTCGATCCGGATCGCCAGCCCGATCGGCGGCGCCTGCCATCTGGACGCCGCCGGCCGCAGGGTGACCTTGAACCTCGCCGGTGCGACGGATGTCGCCGCCGCCCGTCAGATCCTTCTCGCCGACATGCTGCCCGGCCAGCTCTGTCATCGCCGGGGGCTGCTGCCGTTTTCGGCATCCGCGGTCGATATCGGCGGCCGGGCCGTGCTTGTCACCGGGGTATCCGGGCGCCGGTAAATCCATGGTTGCCGCAGAACTGATAAGCCGCGGTCACCGCCTTGTCGCCGATGGGGTGTTGGCGATATCGACAGGGCCCCGACCGGCCTCCGGCACAAGAGCTCTGGTGCTTCCCGGCATCCCGGGGCTGACCCTGCGTGAAGATGCCGCCGCCCGCCTGACGGGGCAGGCCGGCGACCGCACGCCCGGCCCGGCGGCTGCGCACCGGCCTGCCACGCGACCGACACTATCCATCAGAGTAGACCGGGCCATCAGGGCAGACCGGGGCGTCCCTGCCGCTCGCCGCGATCTTCCATCTGTATCAGACCCATGCCGGCCCGCCTCTGGACCTGACGCCCGTTCGCGGCATGGCGGCCTTCACCGCCCTGGAAACCAGCATCCGGCAATTGCAGGAAGGCCGGATCCTGCGCCAGCCGCAGCAGATATTCGCCGCGCTCTCTACCCTGCTCGGGCAGGTCTCCGTGTTCGTGCTGCATCACCGTCGCGACTGGTCGGCGCCCGTGATCATCGCCGACCGGATCGAGGCCATGATGTCGGATCGGCGCGCGTCATGACGGCGCATCCGCATGTCACGGATGGACCCGGCTTCGTCTGGGTCGTCGCCTATCCGAAATCCGGCAGCACCTGGCTGCGGCTGGCGCTGTGGAGCCTGCGGCACCAGGGGGCCACGCCCGAGTTCCAGGTGCTCGACCAGGGTTGGATGACCATGGCCAGCAACCGGTCGATCTTCGATCGCAGCCTCGGCCTGGACAGCGCGGCACTGACCGAGGACGAGATATCGATGCTGCGTCCGGCGGCCTTCGCCCGGCAGGCAGCGCTGTCGCCCCAGCCCCAGCTGCGCCGCACGCACGAGGCCTGGACATGCACGCCCGACGGCCGGCCGGTGTTTCCCAATGAACACACACGCGGCATCATCTATCTGGTTCGCGACCCGCGCGACCTGGCGATTTCCAACGCCTATCACTGGCGGATCGATATCGATGCGGCGATTGCGCTGATGGCCAAGGCCGACGCCGCTCTCGATGCCGGTGGTACCACCATGTATACCCAGTTGCGCCAGCCCCTCGGGCCCTGGGCGGATCATGTCGAAAGCTGGACCACGGCGCGGGGTGTCCCCTGCATGGTGCTGCGCTATGAGGACATGCTCGCCGATCCCCATGACGCCTTCGGCCGGGCCGCTGCCTTCCTCAACTGGCCGGCCGATGCGGCAACCGTCGAGGGCACGGTACGCGGCACCCGCTTTGACCGCCTGCAGGCAGCCGAGGACAGGACCGGCTTTGCCAACGCTGTGGCGCCCGACCAGCGGTTCTTCAGACGTGGCCGCGCGCAGGCTTGGCGTGGCGAATTGAGCCCGTCCCAGGTGGCGCGGATCGAGGCCCGCCACGGTGCCGTCATGACCCGTTTCGGCTATCTGTGATCGATCGGCCGTCGAACGAGCCGCCACGGACAGGGCACGTGTTTTGCGACTGCGCTCGGCGGCGATTTTGGGTTACGGTCGTTATCACCTGCAATCACGGCGTCGGCCTGGAAGCGCCCGACCACGGCAGCGGAAGATTGACGCCGCATATGCAATCGATCCCATGGAGGCCATCCAGATGACCCACGTCAAGCTGCCCCGCGACACCGGCAAGACCCGCGCATGCTGGCGGAAGCCCCGCCTCACCAGCAAGGCAATGTCCGAGACTGCCGTTGGCAGCACGCCCAGCAGTGACGGCAAGACCGCATACTCCTGATCCGTCTCCAGGTCAGCCGGCCGATCAGGCCACACGGCCGGCCAGAACATCAGGCACCGGCCCGCCGGTCAGCCAGTCGGCCAGCTCCACCGTATGAACGAAGCAGGCTTCGGGCATATGGTTGGCGATCTGGGTGAGGCAGCCCAGATTGCCGGCCGCCACCACCGTGGCACCGGTACGGCGCAGGTTGTCGGCCTTGCGCGCGCCCAGGCGCCCGGCCAGTTCCGGTTGCAGCATGTTGTAGGTGCCGGCCGATCCGCAGCAGATATGCGGCTCCATCGGCTCACGCGGGGTGATGCCCAGGCGTTTCAGCACCTCTTTCGGCACGTCGCGGATCTTCTGGCCGTGCTGCAATGAACAGGCGGCATGATAGGCGACCGGCATATCCGCCGGCATCTGGCGCTGAGGCACAAGCTCCAGCCCCGCCAGCACCTCGGTGATGTCGCGGGTCAGTGATGCGATCCGCGCGGCCCGGTCGGCGTAATGGCCGTCGCCGGCCAGAAGATGGCCGTAATCCTTGATCGGCGTGCCGCAGCCTGATGTCGTGACCACGATCGCGTCCAGCCCGCCGGCGGATGCGTCATCGGCAAGCCGCGCCCAGGCCGAGACATTGCGCCGCGCCTGATCGCGCGCCCGATCGACCAGCCCCATATGCTGTACCAGCGCGCCGCAGCAACCGGCGTCCCGTGCCACCACCACCTCGATACCATGGCGGGTCAGCACCCGGATGGCGGCGGCGTTGATCCCCGGCGCCAGCACCTGCTGGGCGCAGCCCGCCAGCAGCGCCACCCGGCCCCGGCGTTCACCCAGGGCCGGCCAGATCTGCGGCCGGTCGGTGTCGGCGGGGGGCGGCACGGTATCGGGCATCAGCGCCATCATCGCGGTCAACTCCGGGCGCAGGCCCGCGACCAGCAGATCCAGCCCCAGCCGGCGGGCGATGGCGCCGCCGATCAGCGCGGCGCGAAAGCGGCGCGGATAGGGCAGCAACCGTGCCAGCAGGCCGCGCAGCAGCCGTTCCGGCAGCGGCCGGGTGTAGGTGTCGGCGATCCGCACCCGCGCCAGATCGGACAGGTGCATGTAATCCACCCCCGACGGGCAGGTGGTCATGCAGGCGAAGCAGCCAAGGCAGCGGTCGACATGCCGGACGATATCGGCATTGGCCGGCTCGCCGCGTTCCAGCATGCCCTTCATCATATAGATCCGGCCGCGCGGACTGTCGCGTTCGTCGCCCAGTTCAAGAAACGTCGGGCAGGTCGCGGTACAGAAGCCGCAATGCACACAGCGCCGCAGGATGGCCTCTGCCTCGGCGGTTGCCGGATCGGCCAGTTGTGCGGCGGAAAAACTGGTCTTCATGGCTGCCCCCCATTCGCCGCGCTGATATCGGCACCGATATCGGAGGCCCGCATCCGCCCCGGGTTGAACAGGCCATGCGGGTCGAAGCCCGCGCGCACCCGCTCGCTCAACCGCGCAAGCACAGGCGGCTCAGGCTCGAACACCGCCACCCGCCGGCGCAGGATATCGGACCCGCGCAGCAGCGTGGCATGGCCACCGCCCTGCGCCGCGACCGCCTGCCGCAGATGCCCGGCACCGCCATCGCCGCCGGTGCCTTCGGGCAGGGCCACCCAGACCAACCCGCCACCCCAATCAATGAAGCCGCGCGCGTCATCACACGCCAGCGCCGCCGCCAGTACCCGCGCCCCCGATGCCGGCGGCACCGACAGCCGCCACACCGCCTCACCCGCCTGCGGGTTCAGAATCCCGGCCACCTCGGCGATGCGCCGCCACAGCGGACGGGTGGCCCCGGCCGCCAGAACTCTGGTGCCGGCGGCCCCGATCCCGGCATCGCCCGCGCGCGCGATCCGGTCGGCCAGCGCCCCGTCCGGCCCCTCGAAGCGGATCAGCAACACGCCCTCCGCCGCCTCTGTCAGATCACCCGCCAGCGCCGCCGGCAGCCAGGCCAACCCGGTCGGCTCAAGCGGTCCGATCTGCAGGCGGGTCATGGCGGTAACCGCGGTATCGGCCGGCGCCGGCACCACCAGCGTCACAATATCCTCAGGCGCCGGCAGCACCTTCAGGGTCAGTTCGGTCATCAGCGCCAGCGTGCCGAAACTGCCGGCGATCAGCTTGGGCAGATCGTAACCGGTGACGTTCTTCACCACCTTGGCGCCGGCCTTGAACCGCTCGGCGCGGCCGCTGATCGCGCTGAAGCCCAGCAGATGATCGCGGGCGCCGCCGGCGCGGATCCGCCGTGGCCCGGCCATGCCGGCCGCCACCGTGCCGCCGATGGTCGCCCCGGCGCCATCATCGGCCCCGCACAGGGCCGCGAGGCCCGGCGGCTCGAAGGCCAGCATCTGGCCCCGTGCCGCCAGCAGCGCCTCCACCTCGGCCAGCGGTGTCCCCGGCCTCAATGTCAGCATCAGTTCCTCGGGCTGATAATCGATGATGCCGGCCAGTCCCGACAGATCCAGCATGGCCGGCGCCACGACCGGCCGGCCGAATCCGGCCTTGCTGCCGCCGGCATGGATGGCCATCGGCCGTCCCGTCTTCACGGCGTCGATCACCATCGCCAGAAGCCCGGCCTCGTCATCGGGCCGCAAATGCGCGCATCCGGTCTCCATGGGCTCAGAACCTCGGCAGATGGGCATGGGGCAACTGGCCCTTGTGGACATGCATCCGGCCCAGTTCCGCGCAGCGATGCAGGGTCGGGAACACTTTGCCCGGGTTCAGCAGGCCATCGGGGTCGAAGGCGCATTTCAGCCGCTGCTGATGGGCCAGATCGGCCGCGTCGAACATCTCGCCCATCAGATCGCGCTTCTCGATGCCTACGCCATGCTCGCCGGTCAGCACGCCGCCCAGACGCACACAGGCCTTCAGGATTTCGGCCCCGAACGCCTCCGCCCGGTCGAGTTCGCCCGCCGCATTGGCATCATACAGGATCAGCGGATGCAGATTGCCGTCGCCGGCATGAAACACATTGGCGCAGCGCAGCCCATAGGTCCGGGTCAGCCCGGCGATGATCTCCAGCATCTCTGGCAGCCGGCCGCGCGGGATGGTGCCATCCATGCAGTAATAATCGGGCGAGATGCGCCCCACCGCCGGGAAGGCCGCCTTGCGACCAGCCCAGAACCGCTGGCGTTCAGCCTCACTCCCGCTCTCCCGCAATGTGCTGGCGCCGCAGTCGCGGGCGATGCCGGCCACCCGCGCGATCAGCGCCTCGACCTCAGGCCCCGGTCCATCCAGTTCGGCGATCAGCAGCGCCTCGACATCCAGCGGATAGCCGGCATCGCAGAAGGCTTCCGCCGCGTGGATCGCGTCGCGATCCATCATCTCAAGCCCCGCCGGCACGATGCCGGCGCCGATGATCCGGGCGACACAGGCGCCGGCATCGGCCACAGCCGGAAAACCGATCAGCAGGGCACGCACCGTCTCAGGCCGGGGCAGCAGGCGCACCGTCACCTCGGTCACCACCCCCAGTAGCCCTTCCGATCCGGTCAGCACGCCCATCAGGTCATAGCCGCCGGCATCCATATGCCGGCCGCCCAGCCGCACCACGCTGCCATCGATCAGCACCACCTCCAGCCCCAGAATATTGTTGGTGGTGACACCGTATTTCAGGCAGTGCACGCCGCCGGCATTCTCGGCGACATTGCCGCCGATCGAACAGGCGATCTGGCTGGACGGGTCGGGCGCGTAATACAGCCCATGGGCGGCGACGGCGGTGGTGATCGCCAGATTGGGCACGCCGGGCTGAACCACCGCGCAGCGGTTGTCCAGATCGATGTCGAGGATCCGGTTGAACCGCCCCAGCCCCAGCAGCACCCCGTCGGCCAGGGGCAGCGCCCCGCCCGACAGCGAGGTGCCGGCGCCGCGTGGCACCACCCGGATGCCGCGGCGGCCGCAGATCCGCATCACCGCCGCCACCTGGGCGGTATCGGCCGGCAGCACCGCCACCATCGGCTTCTGGGCATAGGCGGTCAGGCCATCATTCTCGTATGCCTCCAGCCCGGTCTGATCGGCGATCACCGCCGCCGGTCCCAGCAGCGCCGTCAGTTCGGCGATCAGATCCTCGCGCTGGGCAAGAGAGGCCGCATCGGGGGCTGGCATATGCATCGGTGCCGTCTCCTCAAGGGCGCGCATACGCACGCTGCATCAGGCATCAGGTGCATCAATATAGGCGCCCGTCACCCGGCTGACACGCAAAACAACCGGAACGCAAAACGGCCGCGATCCGAAGATCGCGGCCGTTTTGTTCGATCACGCCCGCCACACATGATGTGCGGCGGCGTCATCACAAGTCCGGCGCAGTGCCGGCAGATCCGAAAGACGGATCAGCCCTGGCGGCACTTCATGCGCGGGTTGGACTTGTTGATGACGAAAACGCGGCCCTTGCGGCGCACGACGCGGCAGTTCTTGTCGCGCTTCTTGGCGCTCTTCAGGGAGTTGATCACCTTCATCGGTCTGGTTCCTCGCGGGTTCACGCGCCCTTGGGCACTGCCCCGGGCTCCTCCTCAGGCGAAAAGTGGGCGGAGGATATCGACGGCCCCCTGCCCTGTCAACGCGGAACCGCCCTTGATCGCATGATGGTGGCGATGCCACGCGCGGGCAGGACGGTCAGCGCCCGACCCGCCTGGCATAGACGCGATAGACCTTCAGATGGCCGCGCTCGATCAACGTGGCGCGGCAGGCCCACATCTCAATCTCTTTCAACAGGGCGCGTCGGAAGCCGCGGGTCATGTTGCCGCCCTCAAGCCGGCGGGCGAAATCCGCCCAGCCACGCCGGATCAGCCGGTGCATCAGCTCGCTGATGTCGTCGCGGATCCGAACATCCAGCTTCAGCGCCTCCATCGCCTCCATGGCGTCGTCGAGGCTCCACGGCTGAGGCGTCACCGGCTCCACCCCGGCCCACAGCCGCAGGTCCGGAATGACATAGCCGGACTTCGGCAGCATATAGTCGGTGAACAGCAACTGGCCCGATGACGGCTTCAAGGCGCCGGCCAGATCGCGGATCAGCTTGGGCTTGTCGGGCAGCACGAACAGGGCCTCGCGGCTGATCACCGCGTCATAGGCATTGGGCTTCAGCTTGCTTTCAACCGCATCGAAGTGCTGCACCGGTGCCTTGCGGCCAAGTCCAGCCCGGTTAGAATAGTCGTTGCCCCGCTCGGCCAGCAGCGGATCGGGCTCATACCCCGTCACCCAGGCATTGGTCTGGGCCACGATCGCACGCGGCACGCCGCCAAGGCCCGCGCCCAGATCCAGCACCTGCATCGAACTGTCGAGCCCCAGCGGCCGGATCAGCTCGTCGACCAGTTCGGGGCCGCCCGGCTGAATGAAGCCCTCGCCCCACAGATGCTCGGCAACCGTGATCCGGTCGGTGGTCCAGAGCGGCCCCTTGCTGCGCTTGCCGACCACCGAATTGTCGTCCGGTGGCGGATCGACCAGATTGACCAGGTCAAGGATCGGCAGTACCGGGGTCGGGGCGGGCAAAGCCAGGACCGGTTGATTGCGCTTTTGCCACCAGCCGAGGAAGCGTTGCCGCAATCCGGGCCGTGAGGGCTTCCGCCGCGCTGATCGTCGCGCCATGCGTCACTGGGTCTCCGTGCCTGTCATCTGCCCCGTCCCGGCCACCATCCCTGGCGGCACCGACAGCATAGACGCCGAAGGGCGGTCCACTCAATCGCGGACCGCCCTTCCATCGCACAAGAACATGTGCGCCGCCACCTGCAAACGCGGCGATCATGGCCGGTGACCGGCCATCCCTGCCTTGAAGGCTACAACTGTGCGGCCAGTTCCTCCTTCTTGACCTTGCCGGTCGCCGTCATCGGCAGGGTCTCGACGATCCGGAACTCCGGCACCTTGTAGATCGCCATGGATTTGCGGCACCAGGCGTCCAGCACATCGGCGGTAATGCCCTCGGCACGGTCCGGATCCAGGCGCACGAAGGCCACCGGCACCTCGCCTTTGTCGGCATCGGGACGGCCGATCACGGCGCTGCCGGCAATCGCCGGATGCTGGCCCAGCAGGGTCTCGATCTCGGACGGGAACACGCTCATGCCCTTGACCTTCAGCATCTCCTTGCGCCGGCCCAGATAGCGGAAGCTGCCATCGGGCTCGACCACACCGATATCGCCGGTGCGCAGCCAGCCGCCGGCGACCAGGCTGTCGGCCGTCGCCTGCGGCTTGTTCAGATAGCCCTTCAGCAGCGACGGACCGCGGATCAGCACTTCGCCCTCGACCCCCAGATCCTTCAGGACGCCGGTCTCGAAATCGCAGATCTTGATCTCGGTGCCCGGCACCGGGAAGCCGCAGAACACCGGCGCCGATTTCAGATCATAGTCATCGGTCTGCATGCCGGTGGTGAAGGTGTCGGAGGTATGGGTCTCGGTCATGCCATAGGACGTCTCGCGCAGCACCAGCCCGGTGAGGTCGCGCCAGCGGCGGCGGAATTCGGGGTTCAGCTTCTTCACAAACGAGATGGTGGTGGTCGATTTCAGCGACGACAGATCGCGCGTGGCGATATCCGGCCGGTCCATCAGCTCGACGATGTTGTCCATGATCATCGAGGCGCGGCTGACCTTGCAGCGCTCGATCGCCGCCAGCACCGCCTCGCCATCCCAGCGCGCCAGCAGCACCATGGTCGATCCGGTGAACACCGGCAGCAGCACGCCCAGATTCTCGCCCGCGATCCAGAACACCGGCAGGAAGTTCAGCAGCACGTCGGTCTCGTCGCCCGGTGACACGAAGCTGGCCGATGCGGCCGAAGTATAGACCATGTCGCGCTGGGTGTGGATGCAGCCCTTGGGCATACCGGTGGTGCCGCCGGTATAATTAATCGCCGCCCAGTCATCCAGCTTCGCCACATGATCGGGCCTGCGGCCGGTTTCGGCGTCCAGCACCTCGATCAGCCGGCCATCGGCGCCGGGGCAGTCGCGGGGGGCCGCGAACAGGCCCGCGGGCGGCGGCAGCAGCGGTTCGCCATCCGGCGCCATATCGGCAAAGGACGTGACATACACTCGTTCCAGCGACGTCCTGCCGCGCACCGCCTCGACCAGCGGATACAACTGGTCCAGCACCACGATCAACCTTGCGGCGGTGTCGTTCAGCTCATAGGCCAGCTCCAGTTCCTTGAACATCGGGTTGACCGGCACATGGATGCAGCCGGCCTTCAGGATGCCGTAGAACGCGATCAGGAATTGCGGGCAGTTGGGCAGGAACACCGCCACCCGGTCGCCGGGCTTGAAGCCCAGCGTCGCCAGATGGGCGGCGAAACGATCGGACAGCCGGTCCAGATCGCCGAAACTCAGCACCCGGCCATAGAAATTGATCGCCGGCTTGTCCGGGTTGGCCTGGGCACGCCGGGTCAGATAGTCGCTGATCGGGATCTCGCCCAGCGGATACTGCGCCGTGCGGGGCAGGCCTTCCGGCCAGCGGGCGGCACGCAGGGCCGCGACATGGGCGAGATAGGCGTCTTCATCCGCGAAGCTGGTCTGAACGGGGCCGGTCTGAACGGCTTGGGCTTCAGCAGCGGTGGACGTGGGCATCAGGGCCTCCGGGGACGGCAATCGAGTCTTGTCGACGGCGGCATCATACCACCGCCAATGGCAAAGCACGCCACACACACCCGAACACGCATCCGCGCCAGAGGGTTCCTGTGGGCGTTTCGGCTCCCGCGCAGCGGCTGTCCGTCATCTCCTGGCGAATGCGGTGGGATGTGCCAGACACATCGCCCCCACACCCGGACCCTCGGTGGCAGATCGCACCGCGCGCAGGACAAGTGAACCATCGCCCCCGGCGTAATTCAAACGTTTATTTGATTGCGCTGAAACCATCGCTCATAATTCGGGCGAAACAAGAATGATTCCGTCTGGAGCATGGCCAGGGCGCCCTCCCCCGGTGGCCCGCCGCCAGCCCTGCGGGACGATGGAGGCATACGCGAAGATGAGCTGGGAACCCGAGATCGAGGAACTGCGCCGCCGCCAGCAGATGGCCGGCCAGATGGGCGGTGCCGACAAGGTCGCCCGCCACCACGCCAATGGCAAGCTGACGGTGCGCGAACGGGTGGCAAGCCTGCTCGACCAGGGCAGTTTCAACGAAATCGGCTCGGTCAGCGGCCGCGGCAGCTATGACGCCGATGGCAATCTGCTGGACCTGTCGCCGGCCAATTTCATCTATGGCCGCGGCCGCATCGATGCCCGCCCGGTGATGGTTGGCGGCGATGATTTCACCGTGCGCGGCGGCGCCGCCGATGCTGGCATCTTCGAAAAGCAGGTCCAGTGCGAGAAGATGGCCAATGAGTACCGGATGCCGCTGGTCCGGCTGATCGACGGCACCGGCGGCGGCGGTTCGGTGAAGTCGTATGAGAGCATCGGCCACACCTATGTTCCGGCCAATCCGGGCTGGGACATCGTGGTCGCCAATCTGGCAACCGTGCCGGTGGTGTCGCTGGCCCTGGGGTCGGTGGCCGGGCTCGGTGCCGCGCGCACCGTCGCCAGCCATTATTCGCTGATGGTGAAGGACATCTCGCAGATGTTCATCGCCGGCCCCGCCATCGTGGCTCGGGCGGGCGAGACCCTGACCAAGGAGGAACTGGGCGGGGCCATGATCCACGCCAAGGCCGGCGCGATCGACGACGTGGTCGATAGCGAGGAAGAGGCTTTCGCCCGCACCCGGAAATTCCTGTCCTATCTGCCGTCCTCGGTCGACGAATTACCGCCGCGCACGGAACCGGTGGACGATCCCGCCCGCCGCGACGACTGGCTGATCAAGGCGGTGCCGCGCGAACGCCGCCGGGTCTATGACATGCGCCGCATCGTCCGCTCGGTGGTCGATACCGACAGCTTCTTCGAGATGGGGAAGATGTTCGGCCGCTCGGCGATGACCGGTCTGGCCCGGATCGACGGCTGGCCGGTGGCCGTGCTGGCCAGCGACCCGTATTTCTATGGCGGCGGCTGGACGGCCGATACAGCACAGAAGGTGGTGCGCTTCGTCGATCTGGCCGATACCTTCCATCTGCCGGTGGTGCATCTGGTCGATATTCCAGGGTTCCTGATCGGCCTGGATGCCGAGAAGACCGCCACCATCCGCCATGGCGCCCGCGCGCTCTCGGCTGTCTATCAGGCCCGGGTGCCGTGGTGCACGATCGTGGTGCGGCGCGCCTTCGGCGTCGCCGGCGCCGCGATGACCAACCACACCCGCGCCCGCTTCCGCTATGCCTGGCCGTCGGGCGACTGGGGCTCGCTGCCGATGGAAGGCGGCATCGAGGTCGCCTATCGCGCCGAACTCGACAGGGCCGAGGCGGCGAACCCCGAAGGCGGGCGCGAGGCGCTGATGGCCGAGATCACCGAGCGGCTGGAACGGGTGCGCTCGCCCTTCCGCAGCGCCGAGGCGTTCTCGATCGAGGAGATCATCGACCCGCGTGATACCCGTGCCCGGCTGACGGAGTTCGCCAATCTGGCGGCACCGCTGCGCAAGCCCGGCTTCCGTTCGGCCGGCTTCAGACCCTGACCGCCCGGCTTCCGGCCCTGACGGCCCGGCCTCTGGAAAGCCGCCGTCACTGAACTTTCGCGGATGTGGCCGCAGGTCAACCCGCGACGTTTGGCCCTGGCCTCGCCATATACTGTATCCACGACCCCCGGATGATGCCTGCCGCGCAGCCGGCAGCATCCGGGGCTCCCCTTCAGTGGATACGGAGCCCCATGGACCAATCCCACCTGCGCGGCTGCCTGGAGTTCATCCGGCAGACCGAAAAGCTCAAAGACGTGCTGCGCAATTCCCACACCGCCACCGGCCGCCATGAAAGCACGGCGGAACACACCTGGCGGCTGTGCCTGATGGCGATGCTGTTTGCCCCTGACCTTCCGGGCATCGATCCGGCCCGGCTGTTGAAGATCTGTCTGGTGCATGATCTGGGCGAGGCGATCAGCGGCGACATTCCAGCCATTCATCAGACCGCCGGCGACGACAAGGCCCACCGCGAGCGCCAGGATCTGATCACCCTGCTGGAACCGCTCGATCCCGATCGTCGTGCCGAGTTCCTGGCCCTGTGGGACGACTATGATGCCGCCGCCTCGCCTGAGGCCCGTATCGTCAAGGGCCTCGACAAGCTTGAGACCATCATCCAGCACAATCAGGGCCTCAACGCCCCCGATTTCGACCACCGCTTCAATCTCGACTATGGCCGCCGCTATACCGACGCCCATCCCCTGCTCGCCAGCCTGCGCCGGCTGGTCGATGAAGACACCCGCCGCCGCATCGACGGCTGAACCGCGCCCGCCCCGGCCTGTTCACCATGCCGGCGCCAGCACCGCATCGACCATCGCCAGCAACGCCGCCGCATCGGCCCCGTCACAAGCCTGAACCGACATGCCCTGGATGACCGCGCCATACAGCCGGGCCAGGGCCATGGCATCGGTGCCGGCCGGATATTCACCGGCGGCGATGCCCTGGCGGATGCGGTCGGCGATGGCCTCGATCGTGGCCCGGCGCAGGCGTGCCGCTTCCGCCGCGACCGCCTGATGGTCGGGCGCCGCGGCGACCAGGGCGGTCGATATCAGGCAGCCGGCCGGATGGCTGCCATCGGTGAAGGCAAGCGCGGTTTCCCGCAGCAGGCGCGCGATCGCGCCACGCGCGGTGGGCTCGCCTTGCAGCGCCGCCATGGTGAACAGGCCGGGGCCAGTGCGGTACAGCGCCAGCACCTCGCGATACAGGGCCTCCTTCGATCCGAAGGCGGCGTACAGGCTGGGCGGCGTGATGCCCATGGCCGCGGTCAGATCGGCGATCGAGGTTCCCTCATAGCCGCGTTCCCAGAACAGCCGCATCGCTGTGGCCAGGGCCGCGTCGCGATCGAAGCCGCGCGGCCGGCCGCGACCGGCGCGGCCGGTGGCCGGCGGGCTCTGAGCATTTTTCATAGCGATCCCTAAATAAATGATTGCGGCGCCTGCCTGCCCGATTATTAATATAGCGACTGCTAATTAAATGGAGAAGCGCCATGCGCATGATCTCGTCCGCGGCGGCCACCGCCGCGGTGATGCTGCCGCTCGCCCTGAACGCGGCCGGGGCAGCCATGCCCGCCATCGCCGATCCTGCCCTGGCCGGCCGGCTGGATGCAGTGGTCGATGCGGCGGTCGCCGAGGGGCGGATCGCCGGTACCGTGGTTCTGGTCGCCCGTGACGGCCGGCTGGTCTATCACCGCGCGGCCGGGCATCTGGACCGCGAGGCCGGCATCCCGATGCCCGAGGACGCGATCTTTCGCTTCGCATCGGTCAGCAAGCCCTTCGTTGCCACCGCCGTACTGGCCCTGGCCGATGCCGGGACCGTGGCGCTGGATTCGCCGGTGACGCGTTACCTGCCCGGGTTCCGGCCGCGTCTTGCCGACGGCTCGGCGCCGGTGATCACGCTCCGCCACCTGCTGTCTCATACCTCCGGGCTCAGCTATGGCTTTTTCGAGACGGCAGATGGCCCCTATCACCGTGCCGGTGTCTCGGATGGCATGGATCAACCGGGGCTGTCGCTGGCCGACAATCTCGACCGGCTGGCCTCGGTGCCGCTGGTCTTCGCACCCGGCACGGGCTGGCGGTATTCGCTCGGCATAGACGTCGCCGGTGCCGCGATCGCCGCCGCCACCGGCGAACCGCTGCCCGATCTGGTCCGGCGGCTGGTGACGGCGCCGCTGGGCGCCACCGATACCGGCTTCAGCGTTGCCGATGCAGCCCGGCTGGCGGTGCCCTATGTCGACGGCGTGCCGGTGCCGCGACGCATGGCCGAACACGAGGATCTGGCCTTCGCGGCCAGCGCGATCACCTTCGCGCCCGACCGCGCCCTCAACCCCGATGCCTGGCCGTCGAGTGGTGCCGGCATGGCCGGCACGGCAGCCGACGTTCTGGCATTGCTGGAGGCGATCCGCCAGGGCGGTGCGCCGGTGCTGACATCCGCGGGTGCCCAGGCCTTCACCAGCCCCGCCACCGGCGACCTGCCGATCGACGTCACCGGCCCGGGCTGGAGCTTCGGGCTCGGCGCTTCGGTGCTGACCGATCCGGCCCTGGCCGGCAGTCCGCAAAGCCCCGGCAGCTGGAGCTGGGGTGGTGTCTATGGCCATAGCTGGTTCGTCGATCCGGTCCGCAAGCTGGTGGTGGTGGCCATGACCAACACCACCCTTGCCGGCATGACCGGCGCCTGGCCCGATGCGCTGCGCGACGCGGTCTATGCCGCCGGCGACTGATCGCCCCCCGGATCGATACCAAGGCCGGCGACGCCGACCGTCCGCCGCACCACGTCATCGATGCTGTCGCCAGCATCGATCGCCAGCCGCTGATCGATGATCAGACAGGCCAGCCCGTGAACGATGGCCCAGCGGGCACGGGCGAGGTCGCGCGGAATACCGGCGGTGAGCTGCGCATGGGCGCGCGCCGCCGCCGGTTGCAACCGCGCCTTCTGCCCCGCATCCATCGGGCCGAACATCAACCGGAACAGGCCAGGGTTCCTGCGGGCAAAGCCCACATAAGCCACGGCCTGCGCCAGTGATCGGCCATCAGCATCAACCCCGGCCGCTGTCAGGGCATCCGCCAACCGGTCGAACCCCTCGGCGGCCAGTTCCGCCAGCAGCGCCTCGCGGTTGTCGAAATGGCGATAGGGCGCCATGGCCGACACACCGGCGCGGCGCGCCACCTCGCGCAGTGCCAGCCCGCCATGGCCGTCTTCCTCAAGCACAGCATGGGCCGCGGCGAGCAACCGATGCCGCAGATCAGCCGTTTGATCGGTTCGGTTTTTTTCCATTGACCCCATCGGATGCCGGCCTACTGTTTACAGTGTAAACAATCCGCTACCCCATGGCCATCGGTCGATGGTCCAGCCTTCTGATGCGGGATGAACCGATCCGATGCTCACCGTCCATCATCTGAACAATTCCCGGTCGCAACGCGTGCTCTGGCTGCTGGAAGAGCTGGGCGTGCCTTACGAGATCAAACCCTATCAGCGTGATCCTGAAACCATGGCGGCGCCGGCATCGCTGAAGGCCATCCACCCGCTGGGCAAGTCACCGGTGATCACCGACGACGCCGGCGCGCTCGGCCAGGTGACGATCGCCGAGACCGGCGCGATCATCGACTACATTCTGGACCAGTATGGCGATGGCCGCCTGATCCCGCCGCCCGGCACTCATGACCGCCTGCGCTGGCGCTATTGGACGCACTACGCCGAAGGCTCGGCCATGCCGCTTCTGGTCATGAAGCTGGTGTTGAAAGCCTCGGCCACCAAAGCGCCGGCGCTGATGCGGCCGATGGTCCGGCCGGTGGTGGGCGCCATCCTGAAGGCCTTCGTCGACCCTCGGCTTGCGACGCATCTGGACTTCTGGGAAGGCGAGCTGGGCCGCAGCACCTGGCTTGCCGGCGACAGCTTCACCACCGCCGACATCATGATGAGCTTCCCGCTCGAAATCGCCGGATCGCGGATCGATTTCGGCAGCGGCAAGCCCAATGTCGACGGCTTCGTGCGCCGCATCCATGAACGCCCCGCCTATGTCCGCGCGCTGGAACGCGGCGGCCCTTATGCCTATGCCGACGGCTGACCGGGCCGCTCGTCGACGCCCTCGGCCAGCCGTGTCCGCAAGGCGGTCTTCAGCACCTTGCCGTAATTGTTCTTAGGCAGAGCATCGACGAAGACATAGCGCTTGGGGCGCTTGAACCGGGCGATCCTGTCCAGGCACAACCGGTCCAGCGCCGCCGCATCGATGCCCTCGCCATCCGCCACGACGAAAGCCACCACCACCTCGCCCCAATCGGCGTCGGCGGCACCGATCACCGACACCTCGGCCACGGCCGGATGATCCAGCAGCACCTCCTCAACCTCGCGCGGATAGATGTTGCTGCCGCCCGAGATGATCACGTCCTTGGACCGGTCCTTCAGCGTCAGATAGCCCTGCGCATCCAGCGCGCCCATATCACCGGTGAACAGCCGGCCGTCGCGCAGCGTCCGGGCGGTGGCATCGGGATCGCGCCAGTAACCGGCCATCACGCTGGGGCCGGCGGCAGTGACCTCACCGGTCTCGCCTACGGGCAGCGGCCGGCCGCTCTCGTCGACCACGCTGACATCGACCAGCCATTGCGCCGGGCCGGCCGATGCCAGCCGGGCGCGGCCGGCCTCGTCATCAGGCTGAAGATGAGCGTCGCGGCCAAGGGCGGTGATGGTCATCGGGCTTTCGCCCTGGCCATAGATCTGGGCCAGACGCGGCCCCAGCCGGGCCAGCGCCGCGGTCTTGTCGGCCAGATACATCGGCGCGCCGCCATAGATGATGGTCTTCAGGCCCGGCAGCGGATCGTCGCTGTCCGCCACGGCCGGATGGTGGATGAAGCGATGGACCATAGTCGGCGCCGCGAACATCGACACCCGTCGGTGGCGGTCGAACAGCCGCACCAGTTCCTCGGGCTCGAAGCCGCGGCTTTCCGGAATGATCTGCCCGGCCGCCTGTGCCACGTGCGGAATGATGTACAGCCCGCTGCCATGGCTCATCGGTGCCGCGTGCAGCACCCGGTCGCCGGGCAGAACCGGATCGACGTCGATCAGATGGCAGGCGGTCATGGCCAGCAGATTGGCGTGGGTGAGCATGGCACCCTTGGGCCGGCCGGTGGTGCCGCTGGTATAGAACAGCCAGGCCAGATCATGCGGGCTCACCGGCGCCTGGGCCAGCGGATCGCGTGCCACCAGCCGGGCGTAATCGGCATCATCGACCGACAGGATGCGGGGTGCCGACGTGATCGCGCCCGCGGCCATGCCCACGGTGGCGGCAAGCTTGCCGTCGGTGAACACCACCGCCGCCCCGGAATGCTCCAGGATGTAGGCGATTTCGCGGGCATGCAGCTTGGCATTCACCGGCACCGCCGCCAGCCCCGCCCGCCAGCAGGCGAACAGGATCTCGACATAGGCAGGATCGTTGCTCATCGCCACGGCCACCCGGCTGCCGGGGATCAGCCCCAGATGATGGCGCAGACCATGCGCCAGCCCGGCCGCCCGTCGCGCCAGGGCGGTGTGATCGGCCACCACCACATCGCCGCGGATCAGTGCCGGCAGGTCGCCATGAAGGTTTGCGGCACGGGTGAGCAGATTGCCGAGATGCATGAACGTCGCGTCCTTCCGTGGTGGCGGCCGTGGCGGATCAGGCTAGCGCAGGCGGGACCGCGCGTCGATCCGGCGGCGCATCATACGGAACCCTGCCGCGATGCAGCACAAGAGAGCGGATTGGCTTATGGAGAACGCGTTATTTCAAACGTTCAATTGACGCCTTGGAAATTTTAACGTAGACAGAAGCTGCGCTTGCGAAAGGATCGGTCAGGAAACACGGCATACACTGCCGGAAACTGCCCGTCCCCTGCAAACGCCCCCTGATGACACGGCATTCGGCGGCGCACGCTGCGTCTCCCCGGCAGATACGCCGCCGTAGCTCATCCGTGGCCGGTCCCCCTCCTCCCCCCTTGAGTGAGCGGACACGGATGCAGTCCTGGACGCCCGGCCATCTGGCCCGGGCGTCCATTTTTTTGGGGGGAAACATCACACGCGATCAGGCGATCGGCGCCGTCAGGCCCGCAACCCGCACGCTGCCGCCGGGTTCGGCATCGAAGGTCGCGCGGATCAGGCTGGGCCGGCCCATATCCTCGCCCTGGACGATTTCGATCATGCCGGCCTCCAGCCAGTGGATCTCGCGCAGATAGCCCGCAAGGGCCGCGGCGGCCGCGCCGGTTGCCGGGTCTTCATAGGCGCCGCCGATGGCGAAGAAATTGCGGGCGTGGAAGCGGGTATCGGTTTCGGCGTGGATGAAGCTGAAGGTCACCAGCGACTGTTCGGCCTGAAGTGCCGCCCCGCGCGCGAAATGATAGCCCAGTTGCGACAGGCGGCGCCGCGATGCCAGCGCCACCACCATATGATTGGCCCCGCCATGGATCAGCCGCACCGGCAGGCGATGGTCCAGATCGGCGGCGGTCAGGCCGAATTCATCCAGCACCGCCCGGATATAGCCGTCGGGCAACAGGCGCGTGCGGGTGGGTGGTGATTGCAGGGCGGCGGCCCAGCCCGTGTCGCCGGCGGCCATCGCCTCCACCGTGATCCGCGCATGGTTCAGTGCCAGCGGATAAATCCCGGCGCCGAACCGCCGGCCCAGGGCCGCACCCAGCGCGATGGTGGCATGACCGCAGAACGGCACTTCCTGCCGGGGCGCGAAATAGCGCACCCGCCACCCGTCATCGAGCGGCAGCAGGAAGGCGGTTTCCGAATAGCCGAGGCCGCTTGCCACCGACAGCATCCGCGCCTCATCGGGCATACTGTCCACGAACACGACGCCGGCAGGGTTACCACCGGCGGCACCCTGCGCCGCATCGGGGGTGAAGGCCGAGATCTTCATGATGTCCATGCGCAGCTATCCTCATCCTCAACCGGGCGGCCCGGCATCCGTCATGTTCTGGGTCACACCGTATGGGCGTGACACTTGCCCCACAATCGGAATAGTGTCATGGAACACTTTAGCGCATGTCATCGCACAGACAGGACAGTTCCACCGATGCGCCAGCCTTCCCCCTGGTTCCCCCGGATCGCCGAGGGCACGGCCCCCTTGTTCGAGCGGCTGGTGACGGCCCTGGCCGACGATATCGTCCAGGGGCGGGTGGCGCCTGGCGACCGGCTGCCACCGCATCGCGAACTCGCCTGGGCGCTGGAGATCGGCCTTGGCACCGTCACCCGTGCCTATGCGGCCCTGGAACGGCGCGGGCTGGTCAAGTCGGTTCATGGCCGGGGCATGTTCGTGGCTTTGCCGGCCGCCCCCGAACCGGCGGTGGTGGATCTGTGCATCAACGCGCCGCCGCGGCTGCTCGACACCCCCTTGCTGCAGGCCACGCTGAGCCGGCTGGCGGCCCGGTTGGATGCCGCCGATTTCAGCCACTACGCCCCGGCCGCGGGCAGTCCTCAGCAGCGGGCGATGATGGCGCGCTGGCTGGCGGAAGACCGCCTGCAGACCACGCCCGATCAGGTGCTGCTGTGCAATGGCGGCCAGCATGCGCTGTCGGTGGCCGTCGCCACCGCCTGTCGGGGCGGCGCGCCGGTGTTCACCGAGGCACTGACCTATCCTGGCATGATCACCATCGCCCGCCATGCCGGGTTCGACCTGCATGGTGTGGCGCTGGACGACCAGGGCATGCGCGCCGATGCGCTCGACCGGGCGCTCCACGATCATCGCCGGGCCGGCGGCGGCGGACCTGCCGGCGGGCGGCCGGTGGTCTATGTGACGCCGGTGCTGCACAACCCCACCGCCCGCAGCATGGATAGCGCCCGCCGGGCCGCCATCGTCGCGGTCTGTCGCACCCATGACGCGCTGATCATCGAGGATGACGTCTATTCGGTCTTCGCCGAACCGGACATGCCGCCATTGGCGGAACTGGCGCCAGAGCGCTGTTTCTATGTCACCGGCCTGTCGAAATGCCTGAGCCCGGGCCTTCGGATCGGCGCCCTGGTCGCGCCGCGATCGCTGGCCGATGCCGCCCTGTCGGCACTGGCCGCCGGCAGCACCATGGTCGGGCCGCTGAACTGCCTGATCATGGAAGACTGGTTCGCCGACGGCACCGCCCGCATGCTTGCCCGGGCGATCCGTGGCGAAAGCCGAACCCGCAGCGCGCTGGCCCACCGCCTGCTGCCAGGCCGGATCAGCCCGACGGTGGCGCCCGGCTTCCATGTCTGGCTGCCGATGGCGCCGGCCGCCGCCGAAGCCCTGGCACTGGCCGCCGCCGCCCGCGGCATCCGCGTCACCCCGCCCTCGGCGCCGGTGGTCGATATGCAGGTCGCGGGCAAAGGCGGCCTCCGCCTGTGCCTGGGTGGGCCATCGATCGAGGCATTGACCGGCGCGCTCACCACCCTTGCCGGCCTGATCGGCAGCGATCATGGCGACAGTCGGGCCGCAGATCCGGTCTATTGAGCGCCACCGGCCGGTGGCGGGCGGAACACGGCGGCAAAAAATCCTGCCGCCGCGCCACAGATGGCGATATCTCACCGCCCGCGCGGCATGGTACATGAAAGACGACGTCGCCCTCCGGCATCGATCCGCCGCCCCTGGCCTGGGTCAGGTGCGGCCGCGCTCCGGTCGCCTCGTGCACCAAAAGTCGCCGTCCCTGCCGACCCCGCCGCATTGGCGGTGCGTGGCGACAGGTGCCGCCGATACCGCGCAGACCATCGACACCCTGTCTGAAGATATCCCGGACACCCTGCCCGCAATGCTGCCGCCATCCAGTCCGGCGCACATGGC
This sequence comes from Tistrella bauzanensis, assembly GCF_014636235.1. Lineage (NCBI taxonomy): Bacteria > Pseudomonadati > Pseudomonadota > Alphaproteobacteria > Geminicoccales > Geminicoccaceae > Tistrella > Tistrella bauzanensis. The sequence continues at coordinate 13,789 of NZ_BMDZ01000001.1, read as the reverse complement.
CGTGGCACCCGTCCGCACACCCCCTGCCAATCGGGAGACGACACATGGCGAAGGGCGACCAGAAGAGCAATCGTGAAGCCCGCAAGCCGAAGAAGGAAAAGCCCAAGGCTCCGGTCGGCATTTCCAGCTTCAAGCCCGAGCAGAACCAGAAGAACGCGGCGCTGTTCGGCGGCGCCAAGAAGAAGTAAACCGCGAGACCGCGTGCGAGGGAGGTCCGACCCGGATATATTCTGGCCCGGATATATTCTGGCCCGGATATATTCTGGCCCGGATATATTCTGGATCGGGCCTCCCTATTCTGATCCAGCCATCATGATGAGCCGGCAATTCGCCGATAGCGGGTGAGCGCGCGATAGTCCTTGCGCGGACCCGTGACCTGGATATCCGTCGAAAACCGGTCCGGCAGGTTCAGGGTCATGGTGGCGTGATAAAGATCGTCGCCGCAGTGATGCAGATCCGCGGCCGACCAGCCTCCCTCCACACCGTCCCCGGCCCCCTCGGCACCCGCCACAAAGGCGAGGGTCACGAAGCGCGCGCCAGACGTGGGGCCATCGGCAAAGTCGATGGCGATGCGGCCATCCGCCAGCAGCCGGTAGGTATAGCGCCGAAACACGTCGAGCACCGGCCCGCCGGGCAAGGCGAGTTGGCCGGATTCGGCATAATCCAGCCGGTCCGGTCCGCCGGCGGTGACGATGGCGATCCCGGTCATCTGCCCGACGGAGCCGCCGGTGATGGCGCGCGATATCTGCCAGCGGCCCGCCAGGGCGTTGAACCGGCCGTGGTGGCAAGGGTCGACGATATCGGTTCCGGCTGTCATAGGCTCCGCTGCTGCGCGCTCGATGATGGGTCCACGGGCTGGGGGCTCAGGTCGTGGCCGAACAGGGCCGCCACCTCGGCAATCACCGCCCGCGCCCCGGCCGGTCGGGCATGGGCCCCGCGCAGGCGATAATGCGCCGGCAGCACCGGTCCCTGCCACAGAAACCGGCCAAGGGCGGTGGTCTGCTCCAGATCGGGCATGACATCCAGCCGCGCCGCCAGGGCATCGCACATATCGGGATAGTCGGCATGCGGAAATTGCGGTCGCGGTCGCTGGTCGCGGATCGCCCGCTCCACCGCCATCGCGCGCTCCATCGCCGGCCGGTCCGGCGCCGGCAGCCGCCCCGACAGCACGCCTGCCGCCCACCGTGCCTGAAGTTCCATCACGCCGAAATAGGGTCCGCGATACATGCCGACAAATGCCACGCCGGAAATGCCGTCGGGAAACACCGTTTGCGCCAGCAGCACCGGTTGCAGACGATCATCCGGATCATAGCCCACCGCCGCGCGGATGTCCGCCGGCAGCATCTCCAGGCGGGGGGCATAGCCGGTGGCATAGATCACGTCATCGACCGGCAGGTCGTGCCGTCCATCATGCAGCACCATGCGGCGCGCATCGAACTGTGCGGCCGTCATCACCCTCAATCGGCCCGATCGGATGGCATCCGGCACGGCATCGGAAATCACCATCGGTGCCAGCCGCCCGTCATCGGGCACCTGCAGCAAGGGATGCAGCAGGCCCTGATCGCCCACGATATCACGCAGCCAGGCATGGCGTTCGGCAGCGATGACGGCTGGGGAAAGCCCGCGCACACGCGCCGCCTCGGCGCGGGCATTGACCACCAGATCCATCGGCAGGCGGGGGGGCGGCAGGCGGGGCGGCGGCTGGGCCGGGTTTGTGTGGTTCATCATCGCCTGCGGCACCGGAACCAGCCGCGGCACATACCATGCCGGCCGGCGGATCAGCATCACGGTATCGGCGGCACAGCCTGAAATCTCGGCGGCGATATCGGCGCCGGAAAAGGCGCCGCCCACCACCACCACCCGCCGGCCGGCAAAGCCTTCGGGCCCGCGATAGCTGGCGGCATGCGAGATGTGCCCGTCCGCCGCCACCGTCACGCCCGGTGGCAGCGCGGCTTGCGCGAACACCCCTGAGGCAACGATCACCCCATCGGCCAGATATTCCACCATCCGGCCGCCGGCATCGGCGATCAGCCGCCAGCCGGCGCCCGCGCGCGTCACCGCCACCACCCTGTGGCCATGACGGATGCGGCCGGTCAGATCATGCGCCCGGGCATAGCCGTGCAAGTAAGCGGCCATACGCGCGGCGGACGGAAACAGCCCGCTGTCCGGATCATGCGGATGATCGGAAAATCCACAGGTATAGCGCGACAGATTGGTCTTCAGGCTGCGCCAGACCAGGCCGTCATCCGGCGACCACAGGCCGCCGCATTCAGTCCTGGCCTCGAAGGCCACCGCCTCCAGCCCCTCTTCCTGTGCCGCCTTCAGCGCCGCCAGCCCGGCAGGCCCGGCCCCGATAATCGCAATACCTCGCCCCACACACGCCCCGCGTCACGCTCATGAATTGAACGACAGTCGATCGTCAAGCGTACAGGCGTATGTCATGCGCCCATTACGCGATCAGATTGTGAAACTATAGATCATTTCAGATGTGAAGCGTGAGCCTGTGGGCGCATGAAAAAACCGCCTGCCCCGGCCTGGACGACCAGGGGGCAGGCGGGCTTTGGTTGGGCCTGTTGTACGTGCCTGCGGTCAGGCGATGGTGGCGAGCACCTGTTCCTCGGCAACCGTGTCGCCTTCGGCGACCAGCACCGTCATCACCGTGCCGGTGACCGGCGCCATGACCGGGATCTCCATCTTCATCGATTCCAGGATCATCACCGGCTCGTCGGCCTCGACATGGCCGCCGGCCGGCACCTCGATCTTCCAAACCTTGCCGGCGATCTCGCTGCGGATCTCGGTCGTGGCCATGGGGGCGCTCCTCGTCATCTCGTATCGTGGGGGGAAAGATCGGTCGTTCAGGCGGCAAGGATATCGGCGGCAAGGCCAGTATGAACCTGCCCACGGCGGAAGGCCGGATGGGCCAATGCCCGGCGCAGGAACGGGATATTGGTTTTGATGCCCTCGATCTCGACGCCGGCCAGGGCTGCATCCAGCCGGTCGAGCGCGGCATCACGGGTCTCGCCATGGGCGATCACCTTGGCGACCAGCGGGTCATAGAACGGTGTCACCCGGCCGCCCTCGCAATAGCCGCTATAGATCCGGACGCCGTCGGGCCTCGGCAGGCGGAACCGGTTCAGCACCCCCACCGATGGCAGAAAGCGCACCGGATCTTCGGCATAGATCCGCGCCTGCACGGCGTGGCCGTTGATCGCCGGCGGTTGCGGCACGATCCGGTCCAGCACCTCGCCATAGGCAAGCCGGATCTGTGCCGCGACGATGTCGACGCCGGTCACCGCCTCGGTCACCGCATGTTCCACCTGCAGCCGGGTGTTCACCTCAAGGAAGGCGAAGCCGACCTCGCGGTCCCACAGCATCTCCACCGTGCCCAGATTGTCGTAACCGAGCCGGCCCAGAATGCCGGCGAGCCGCGCGCCCAGCGCCGTCACCTCGGCCCGGTTCAGGCCAGGGGCCACGGCTTCCTCGATCACCTTCTGATGGCGGCGCTGCACCGAACAGTCGCGCTCCGACAGGCAGATGGCGCCTCCCCGGCCATCGGCCAGGATCTGGAACTCCACATGGCGCGGCCGCTCCATCAGCCGCTCCAGATAGATCTGCGCCGACCCGAAGCTGCGCGCGGCCATGGTCCGCGCCCGGTCGATCGCCTTGTCGAGTTCCGCCGGGTCACGCGCCGCCAGCATGCCGATACCGCCACCGCCTTCCGCCGGCTTGACCAGCACGGGAAAGCCGATCGCGGCGGCAGCGGCCCGCGCCTCGGCCGGATCGTCGCCCAGCACACCGCTGCTGGGACCGGTGGGCATGCCTTCGGCCGCCATCAGGTGGCGGGCCTCGGTCTTGTGGCCCATCGCCTTCAGCCAGCGGGCATCCGGGCCGATGAACACCATGCCGGCGGATCGCACCGCCCCGGCAAAGTCGGGGTTTTCCGACAGAAAGCCATAACCCGGATGAATGGCGGTGGCGCCGGCGGCCGATGCCGCATCCAACAGTTTGGGGATGCTCAGATAGCTGTCGGCCGGCGCCTCGCCGCCAATCGCGTGCACGCTGTCGGCCTGATCGAGATAAGACGCCGCGGCATCGGCATCGGAGTGAACCACGGCCACTCTCATTCCCAGAGCGCGGCAGCTTTCGATCACCCGCGGCACCACGGCACCTCGATTGGCGATCAGCACCGTGTCGCCCGGCCCCGGGCCGACACCGGATGGATGGTCGCTGGTTCCAGGGTTACCCGGCATGGCGTTTCCCGATATTTTTATTTTAAACGTTTGTTTGTTTTTGAGGCTATCGGAAGCCGCGCCATCAGACAAGCCCGTTCATACGCAGGTATCGCCGCGCATGGCTTGATCAGTCGAGTGGTATATGTAATGTTATTACATTACATATATGGATCCAGCTCATGACCCCGTTCCTTGCCGCACTGCCCGACCGTCACCCCCCGCACGTCTGTGACGTGACCCTTCCCGGTCTCGTGCTGCTGAACTGTAGCCATGCGCTGGCCCTGGCGCTGGTGACGCCGGCTGCCGGGGTGGGCGTGTGGCGCCGCCCGGCGCTGGCGTTCCAGGCGGCGCTGGCCGCCTGTCCGGCGGATGCCCTGCCTGATGGCCGCGTCACCATCGCCGCCACGGACGACGCCATTGCCGCCGGCCTGCACCAGCTTCTGTCTCACGGACATCTGCCTGTGGCGGTATCGGCCGGGATCGCCGCCGATGCCACCGCCCTCGCCCGCCATTTTGCGCGGGCGACGGCATCTCGTCGGTTGCAGATCCGGCTGGATGCCGTCAATGGTCCCGCCTGCCGCCGCTTCCACCAGGATCATGTCCGCGCCCGGCTGCTGTGCAGCTATCGGGGCCTCGGCACGGAACTCGCCCCGGCCAATGTCGACCTGAATGCCGGCCCGGCCGCCTTACGCCTCGATACCGGTTGGGTGGCGGTGCTGCGTGGCCACCGCCATCCGCTGGCCGCGGGGCCGGTGCTGCATCGCTCACCCCAAGCGGCCCCGGGGGCGCCGGCCGAGACCAGGCTTCTGCTTGCGATCGATGCCGATCCGGATGAGGGCCAGTTCTAACCACACATCCTTTCGGATAAAAAGAAAACGGGCGGATGCGGGACATGATCCAGCGTCCGCCCGTCCGGTTTCCGGTCAAACCGGGCAGCGCCTCACTCGGTGGCGGCAAGCTCCGGCTTGTCGACCGCATCGGGCACCGGTGCGAAGGTCGGACGGCCCGCGCGCCACGCGGCCTCGGTGGTGCCGATGGCCGTGGCAAGCGTCGAAACCGTCGGTGCCGACAGCCCTTCCGGCAGCGGATCGGCACCGATCGACAGGAACAGCCGGCCGAAGGCATTGTTCGCATCGGCGAAGGCCAGATCGCGGCGCAGTTCGGTCTGCACAGCGGCAAGCTCGGTCTGGATCACCTGCAGATCGCCGACGCGGGTGCCCGCTGCCGCCCGCGCCTGATCCAGGATCCGGTTGTCGAGTTCCGACAACTCACGCGCCGTCTCATACTGGCGGCGCGCCTCCTCATAATTGGTCTGGGCGACATGGACCTGTGCCAGCACCGCCATGCTGATCGCCATCCGGCGGGCATCGACCACATCCTCATTGGCCTCGGCAACAGCCATGGCGCCGGGGATTCGCAGGATGTTGAGCAGGTTCCAGGTCAGCTTGACCCCGTAATCCGCCCAGTCGTTGTTCACCAGATATTTGTTGCTGTCGTAATGGGCGCCCAGATCCAGTTCGATGCCCGGCAGCAGCCGCAACAGCGCCTTGCGGGTTTCCTGCTGCGAGATCCGGGTCTGGTAGTCCAACTCCCGCACTTCCGGCCGGTTGGCCAGGGCCAGGCGCTCCAGATCGGCCGGGTCCGAGGTCACCGGCGGCATGGCGCCCTGGGTCTCCGGTGCTTCCAGGCTGAAATCCTCGCCGGGGCGGATGTTGATCAGGGCGGCAAGCTCGGTCTTGGCCAGCCGCAGTTCACGCCGCTGGGCCTGAAGCTGGCGTAGCGCATCCAGCAGGCCGCGACGATAGGTCAGCGCATCGGCCGGCGCCCGCAATTGCTGGCGCTCGATTTCAGCCGCCGAGGCCAGCGCCTGTTCGATCCGTGCCATCAGCGGGTCGATCCGGGTCAGCACCCGTTCGGCCGCCACCGCCCGCCAATAGGCCGAGCGGACATCCTGAATGATGGTATGGACCACGCGCCGGCGCTGTTCCGCCGCGATCAGCGACCGGTCGGCATTCTGCTGTGCCGTCACATAGGACACGCCGAAATCGAGGATGTTCCACGACATGTTCAGGTCGGCGACCCGGCGGTTCCGCTCGGTCGAGGTCGACGGCACCAGAGACTGCGATCCGGTCGCGACGTTCTCGCTGCTCGACGCGCTGACATTGTCGCGGCCGACAAAACCCGCCGATGCGGCCAGCGACGGCAGCATGTCCCAGCGCGACAGGTCCAGCTGACGCTGGCTCAGCGCCTGTTCCATGGTCCGCAGGCGGCCGTCCAGATTGTACAGGATTGCCCGCGCCATCGCCTCATGCAGGCTCAACCGCCCGCTCAGCGGTTCCTGGTTCGAGAACATCCGCGCCAGATCCGCCGAGATTCTGGCTTCCGTCGCCTGTGGCGCGATCGGCTCGGGCGTCACGGCACAGCCGGCCAGAAGTGCCGCGGCCAGAACCGCTGCCACGGCTGATCGCCCGATCCGGCGGCCGTGCCGCGTGCCTTCCATCCGGTCAGACCGGTTCTGCCCCTGCCCCTGCATGCCCGTTCCCCATATGGCCGCGTTTGCGTTGTCGCGGTGTTGTCTCTGCTGCCGATCATTCATGGCCGGCGTCGATGATCTGCGCGCGGTCATCGTCACCCTCGTGCAATCCGGATGGCCGGCCCCTGCCCCAAAGCGCTCGCCAGGGCCTCGACTTCGCGGTCGAAGCTGCCGGCTGCGTGGCGCAGGCTGGCGGTGAAGCCGGCCTCCGCCAGGACCATCTGATTGATGTCGGCATCGCCATCGATCATCTGCGCCAACAGCACCAGATCCGGTTCCAGCCAGGCGAGCGTGTCATCGGCGGTCTGGCCGGGGAGCGCCCCGGTCTGCGCCGCGTCACCACCCTGGTCCTGATCGTCGCCATCCGGCGCCGCTCCGGTCTCGTCCGGAACCGGAACGTCCGGGATCGGCAGGATCTGGCCGGGGAAGATGACCGGCTCGATCTCGCCCGGCGTCGCGGGTTCCGCTTCACCGCGCACCTGCAGCACGACCTGATTGATCGAGGTGCCGGATGCGGCGATCTGATCCAGGCGCCGCAGAAGATCGCCAAAGAAGGTCGTCACCATCTCGTTGTCGAGCGTGGTTTCGATGCCCAGGTCGGAAATCAGGCTGCGCGCCATCAGCGTGGTGTACTCGCCGATGATCCGGTCGCGTTCGAAGCCCGATGCGGCACGATGCGCCTCGCGGGTGAATTCCACGATCGCGGTTTCATAGAACCGGTCACGCAGCACCACCTCGATCCGGAAATAGGCATCCTCGAACCGGGCCACATCCGGCGCGATCGACACCACCACCGGCACCACCGTCACCTCGTCCGGCGGCGTCACATCCACCGTCAGCGGCTCGATCTCGATGGTCAGCGTCACCGGCGCGCCATCCAGCGCGCCATCGCTGACCGTGACGGCCACGGTTTCGATGAAGGCCGGCCGGCCAGGCGCGCCCGCGGTCGCTGTATCGGCATCCGGCCGATAAACCAGCCGGCCGGCCACGATATCCGCCCAGCTGACGGTGAACCCGTCGGCCAGGGCCACGCCATCCAGATAGAAGCCACCATGCTCGGTGATGCCGTCGAAACGCACCGTCAGCGTGTCGCCATCCGGGTCCGTCGCGGTCAGCAGGCTGGCGTCGATCGTCACCCGGCCGTCGGCCGTGACCTGCACCGGCGACGATGGCCCGGTCAGCACCGGCGCCTCGTTGATGTCGGCAACCGCCACCGTCACCACGCTCCGGCTGGTGATGCCCTCGGCGTTGGTGACGCTGACCACCAGCCGCACCGATGCGGTGGCCTCGTGGTCGAGTGCCACATCGTCCCGCAGCTTCAGCGTCGCCGCGCCGTCGACCAGCACGATCTCGAACCGGGCATCATCCACAGCCCAGACCAGATCCCCAGGCACGCCCGGATCCTCGACACCGACCGTGCCGACAATGGCGCCCGCCGCATTCTCGGGCACTGTATCGCCGCCGACCACCGGCGCCGAGGGCGCCTCGTCGACATCGCCGACCGTGATCACCACCGTGGTGACCGCGGTCAGGCCGCCGCGATCGGTCGCGGTCAGCACCAGGCTGATCGTGTCCGCCGCCTCGGCGTCAAGCGACACACCATCGCGCAGCTTCAGAACCAGCGCGCCATCCCGCTCCACCACCTCGAACCGGGCGTCATCAACCGTCACCGCAACATCGTCGCCGGCATCCGGATCGACGACGTCGATGCTGCCGACGTCGGCGCCAGCGGCGTTCTCTGCCACCACGCCACCCAGCAGCACCGGCGCGCCCGGTGCCTCGTTGACGTCGCCGACGGTGATCACCACCGTCGACACCGCCGTCAGGCCGGTGGCGTCACGTGCCGTCAGGTTGAGTGTCAGCGACGCCGCCGCCTCGTGATCGAGCGCGATGCCGTCGCGCAGCTTCAGAACCAGCGCGCCGTCCAGCTCCACCACCTCGAAGCGGGTATCGTCCACCGTCACCACCGGGGCCGCGCCGACATCCGGATCGGACACGGTGATGGTGCCCACCACCGCACCGGGCGCGTTCTCAGCCACGCCGGCATTGTCCAGAACCGGTGCCGTCGGCGCCTCGGCCACATCCGTGACCAGCAGTTCGATGCTGCGGCTGGTGGCAAGCCCTGCGCCGTCGGTCGCGGTCAGCACCAGGGGGATGCCGCGGGCCGCCTCATGATCCAGCGACACGCCGTCACGCAGCTTCAGAACCAGTGCGCCGTCCCGCTCCACCACCTCGAACCGGGCATCGTCGACCGTGACATCGACCATGCCGAAGGCGCTCATCGGATCATCAGGATCACCGGTGGTGATCGTGCCGACCACCGCGCCGGCTGCGTTCTCGGCGACGATGCGGTTGTCGATCACCGGCGCGGCCGGTGCCTCGTTCACATCGCCGACCGCGATCACCACCGTAGCACTGCGGCTGCCCTCGATGGTTGTGGCGGTCAGGACCAGGGTGATGCGGTCGCCCGCCTCATGGTCCAGTGCCACACCATCGCGCAGCTTCAGCACCGCCTGGCCGTCGATCTCGACGATCTCGAACCGGGCGTCATTGACGGTCAGCGTCACATCGACGCCGGTATCCACCTCTTCCAGGAAGCCGACGGCGCCAACCACACCGCCCGGCAGGTTCTCGTTCACCCGGCCATCGGCGATCACCGGCAATGGCGGGCTGGTATCGGGCAGCACGGTCAGGGTGATGGTCGTGCTGGTGGCAAGACCGCCCCTATCGGTCGCCGTGATCACCAGATCCAGGCTGGCGGCATCACTGAAGTCGAGCGCCTGGCCCGCCTTCAGCTTCAGCACGCCGTCGATCACCTCGAACCGGTCATCATTCACGCTATAGCTCAGGCGGTCGCCGGCATCCGGATCGCTGGCCGCCACCGCGCCGATCACCGCACCGGCATCGCCACCGCGCACCGTGCCGCCGGTCACCACCGGTGCGGTCGGAGCCTCGTTGACATTGCCGACCGTGATGGTCAGCAGACTGGTGGTGGCAAGACCGTCCGCATCACGGGCCGTGATCACCAGCGTGACCCGGGGCTCGCTCTCGTGGTCGAGCGCCACCCCATCCTTCAGCTTCAGCGCGCCGTCCACGATCTCGAACCGGGCGTCATCCACCGACAGGGTCAGCGCGTCACCATCCGGATCGCCCGCACTCACCGTGCCGATAACAGCGCCGGCTGCGTTCTCGGCAACCGTATCGCCATCGACCACCGGCGCCGCCGGCGCCTCGTTCACATCCGTGACCGTAATCGTCACCGTCCGGCTGGCGGTCAACCCACCACCATCGGTGGCGGTCAGCACCAGATCGATCGTGCCCGCCGCCTCGTGATCCAGGCTCACACCATCACGCAGCTTCAGCACACCGCCCACGATCTCGAACCGGGCATCGTCGACGCTGTAGCTGAGCCGGCCATTGCTGCTCGCCGGCGCGTCCGGATCGGTGGCACTCACCCGGCCGATAATGGCACCAGCGGCATTCTCGGCAACCGTGCCACCGGCCAGGACCGGTGCGGCAGGGGCCTCGTTGACATCCGCAACCGTGATCGTCACCGGTGCTGACAGGCTGTGGCCATCGGTATCGATCGAGGTGATCACCAGGTGGATCGTCGCCGCCGCCTCACGATCCAGGCTCTCACCATCACGCAGCTTCAGCGTCTGCACACCGTCCCGATCGACGATCTCGAACCGGGCATCGTCGACCATATAGCTGCCGCCATCCGGATCCGGCAGCGTGCCGATCACCGCACCCGCCGCGTTCTCGGCCACGATGCTGCCGGTCAGCACCGGCACCGCCGGGGCGACGCCGTCATCGATCACCGTGATGGTGATCGCGCGGCTGGTGGCAAGGCCGGCGGCATCGGTGGCCGTGATCACCAGATCGACGCTCGTCTCGGTCTCGAAGTCGAGCGACACGCCGTCGCGCAGCTTCAACTGACCATCGACGATCTCGAACCGGTTGTCATCGACCGTGAAGACCAGCGTGTCGTCGGCATCGGGGTCTTCGCCGCGGACATCGCCGATCACGGCACCGGGCTGGTTCTCACCCACTGTGCTGCCCGAGACCACCGGCATCGCCGGCGCCTCGTTGACATTGGTGACGGTGATGACGACCACCCGGTCCGTCGACATGCCATTGCTGTCGACCGCCGTCAGGATCAGCGTCACCCTCGGCTCGGCCTCATGGTCGAGCGCGATGCCGTCCTTCAGCTTCAACGTCCCGCCCACGATCTCGAACCGGGCGTCATCGACGGTGATCACGACCGGATCGCCATCCGGATCACCGGCCGAGACGGTGCCGATCACCGCACCCGCGGCATTCTCGGCCACGATCGAGCCGCTCACCACCGGCGCCAGCGGGGCCTCGTTGATATCGGTGACGCTGATCTGAACGCTGCGGCTCTGGCTGAGCCCGCGACCATCGGTCGCCGTGATCACCAGATCGACGCGCGCCGCCGCCTCATGATCCAGGCTGATGCCATCACGCAGCTTCAGCACGCCGCCCACGATCTCGAACCGGGCATCGTCAACGCTGTAGGTCAGCCGGCCATTCGGTCCGTCGGCCGCATCCGGATCAGTCGCGGTCACCCGACCGATCACGGCGCCTGCGGCATTCTCCACCACAGTGTCGCCGCTCAACAGCGGCGCCGATGGCGCCTCGTTGACATCGGTCACCCGGACCAGAACATCGGCCACCACCGTGCCGCCATCGGCGCCGGTCGCGGTGATGCGCAGGGTCAGGCTGGTCGCGGTCTCGTGATCGAGCGCGATGCCGTCCTTCAGCTTCAGGGTCTGGACGCCATCGGCATCAACGATCTCGAAGCGCGGATCATCGACGGTATAGGTCGTCCCCGGTGCATCCGGCAGGGTGCCGACCACGGCACCAGCCGCATTCTCGGCGACGACGCCGCCACTCAGCACCGGTGTCGGGGCGACAATGCCATCATCGATCACCCTGATGGTGACCGCGGTGGTGGCGCTGATGCCGGCCGCATCGGTCACGGTGATGACCAGATCGACAGCCGGCTCGCTCTCATAATCCAGCGCGATGCCGCCCTTCAGCTTCAACATGCCGTCGACGATCTCGAAGCGGTCATCATCGACCGTGAAGGTCAGATCGTCGCCGGCATCCTGATCGCTGGCGGTCACCGTGCCGATCACGCCGCCGGGCAGATTTTCGGCGACCGAACCACCATCCAGCACCGGCGCCGTCGGCGCCTCGTTCTCGTTCTCCACCTGGATGGTGATATCGCTGCTGACCTCGATACCATTCGCGGCCCGGCCGGTGATCACCAGCGACACCTGCGGCTCGGTCTCGTGATCGAGCGCGACACCATCCTTCAGCTTCAGCACCCCGCCGACGATCTCGAACCGGGCATCGTCGACCGTGAAGGTGACACCGGCGCCATCCGGATCCTGCTCGACACTCACCGTGCCGATCACCGCGCCGGGGCGGTTCTCAACCACCTGATCATTGTCGATCTGCGGCACCGTCGGCGCCTCGGCGACATTGGTCACCGTGATCCGGATCACGCTGCTGGTCTCAAGACCCTCGGCATCGATCGCCGTGATCGTCAGGTCGATGAACGGCTCGGTCTCGTAATCGAGGAACTCACCACCCGCCAGCCGCAGTTCGCCGTCGACGATCTCGAAGCGCGGATCATCGACCGTGAAGCTCAGCGTGTCGCCCGCATCCGGGTCGCTCGCCGTCACCGTCCCGATCACCTGCGCGTCTTCACGCACCGTCGTGTTCGACAGCACCGGCGCCGTCGGCGCCTCGTTCTCGTTCGTGACCTGGATGGTGATATCGCTGCTGACCTCGATACCGTTCGCGGCCCGGCCGGTGATCACCAGCGACACCTGCGGCTCGGTCTCGTAATCGAGCGCGACACCATCCCGCAGCTTCAGCACCCCGCCGACGATCTCGAACCGGGCATCGTCGACCGTGAAGGTGACACCGGCACCATCCGGATCCTGCTCGACACTCACCGTGCCGATCACCGCGCCGGGGCGGTTCTCCACCACCTGATCATTGTCGAGCTGCGGCGCCGTCGGCGCCTCGGCGACATTGGTCACCGTGATCCGGATCACGCTGCTGGTCTCAAGACCCTCGGCATCGATCGCCGTAATCGTGAGGTCGATGAACGGCTCGGTCTCATGATCGAGGAACTCACCGCCAGCCAGTTGCAGCACGCCGTCCACGATCTCGAAGCGCGGATCGTCGACCGTGAAGCTCAGCGTGTCGCCCGCATCCGGGTCGCTCGCCGTCACCGTGCCGATCACCTGCGCGTCTTCACGCACCGTCGTGTTCGACAGCACCGGCGCGGTCGGCGCCTCGTTCACATCGCCGACCGCGATGGTCACCACCGCCGAGCGCGCGCCCTCGATCGTGGTCGCGGTCAGCAGCAGGGTCAGGCGGTCCGCCGCCTCATGGTCCAGCGATACGCCGTCGCGCAGCTTCAGAACCTGGCGGCCGTCGATCTCCACGATCTCGAACCGCGCGTCATCGACCGTCAGCGTCACATCCACGCCCGGGTCGACATCCTCCAGGAAGCCGATCACCCCCACAACCGCGCCGGGGCTGTTCTCGTCGACCCGGCCATCCGCGATCACCGGCACCGGCGGTGTCGCGTCGGGCCGCACCGTCAGCGTCACCGCCGTCTGCGCGCTCAACCCGCCGCCATCGGTCACCGTGATCACAAGATCGACCGACGCCGCATCGGCTGCCGAAATCACCTCGCCCTCGCGCAGCTTCAGCACACCGCCCACGATTTCGAACCGCGCATCATCGACCGTATAAGTCAGCCGCCCGTTCGGGCCGCTGGCCGCATCCGGATCGCTCGCCGTCACCCGGCCGACGATCGCGCCGTCATCGCCGCCCTGGATCGTGTCGCCGGTCAGCACCGGTGCCACCGGCGCCTCGTTCACATCCCCGACCGTGATCGTCAGCAGCGTCGAGGCCGACAACCCGCCGGCATCGGTCGCGGTGATCACCACCGTCACCGTGCCGGTGGTCTCGTGAT